>JBDSDG010000151.1:0-12884 GCA_039920685.1 Ferruginibacter sp. | reverse complement strand
GTCCCCTTCTATGGATGTTTATCCGAATCCGGTAGTAGGAAGGATATTGCAGATTCAGTTTAGTGGTTACCCTTCAGGAACTTACAGCCTGGCATTATATGATGGTAAAGGCCAGCAGTTCAGCTTTCCAGTGATACAAATACAGGATGGCCAGTCCATTCATTCTATTAAAATACCACAGTTACTTTCCACCGGGATATACAGGTTGAAGGTAATAGGGCCAGGAAATACAAGGGCTACTAAAACAATAAATATTTCCGATCAGTAATCTGTGAGATGTCATCTACCCCTAGATGACATCTACCCCCAGATGACATCTACCCCCAGATGACATCTACCCCCAGATGACATCTCCTTCGGCTTTAGATCGAAGCGTCTACCAGTTTAAGAGTCTAATATACCGTGGTGAAATAACATAGGTATTTGTTCGTTTAATACGAATTGAAGCTATCCCCGTCCAGTCCGGGACAGCAAAAACGTACCACTATGAACACATTTTATACACCCAAGGCAGTTTCCTGCACCTTATTTTTTATTTTACTGACCATTTTAAGCAGCACCGTTTCAGCGCAACGCTTCATGCGGGCGAATTTATACGTCGTGAACCCAAGTGGTCAAACAACTATTACGGATGGCAATTATACGGAGTACGCAGATTCCTATAGCAATGAGGTTGATATGAACGATATTATTAAAATGGTAAATCCGGAAATAAATTTTGGTATACTTCGGTCTTCCAAAACCCTGGTGATTGAGAAAAGGAATATCCCGAACTCGTCCGATACAACCTTCTTCAGGATGTGGAACATGCCTCGAAAGAATTACATGTTAAAACTTATCCTGGATGGACTTGATAATACTGACAGGCTCGCTTTTGTGAAAGATGAATACATGAGCACTCTTATACCCATTTTACTTACGGGAACAACGGATATAAATTTTACTGTAGACACCAGTTCGTTATCTGCTTCCGAGGACCGCTTTAAGCTTATATTTCAAAGCAGGCCTGCAGTTGTAAACCCGGATACTTTAATAGTTGCCGGCATAGATATATTTCCAAATCCGGTTGTCAACAAGACAATGCAAATCCGTTTTGGGAAGCAGGTGCCAGGTAAATATTATCTGACGCTCATTTATTTTAATGGAAGGCAACAACAGCTGGAAACACTTGAAGTTATAAACCCGCAATCAAACTTCATGGTGAAAATGCCCCAATCAATTGCTTCTGGTATTTATTCATTAAAGGTATCAGGTCCGCAAAATCTCACACTGGTAAAGACAATTCTTATAGTAAATAAGTAAAGAAATATAATATAGCACCGGCGTACTTTTTTTATCCACCGTTCGTTAGGAATATATCAATGAATTTGAATAGAATTTGTCTTGACCGGCAGGGACATCTAGGTGTAGATGACATCTAGGGGTAGATGACATCTCAAAATAATTTCTACTTTAAATTCCTAACCTAATACTCAAACCTATAAATGCTCCTGCATTTATGAAACCCTATCTATGAAAAAACTCTACCCATGGGCAGTATCCGGCTGTCGCAAATCAATGTTATCCTTTTTTTTGTTCACCACCGTTTCAGCAAATGCGCAGGAACTGATGCGTGCAAATTTATATGTCGTCGACCCTGGTGTAGCAACCCTTGTTGATGGAAACCTTACAAACTATAATAATATTTACAGCAACGCTGTAGATGTAAATGATGCCTGGAAGATGGAAAACCCGGGTATCAATTTCGGATTATACCGTGCTGCAACAAACCTTGTTGTAGAGCGCAGAAGTATTTACAACAGTTCTGATACTTCCTTCTTCAGGATGTGGAATTTGCCCCAGCACAATTACAGGATAAAATTTATGCTAAAGAATTTGGATCATCCTGGCATGTACGGATCCCTGATCGATAATTTCCTGCACACTGAAACAGCTATCCTCTTAAACGATACAACCTATGTTGATTTTACCGTTAATTCCGTTCCCGGTTCTGCTTCCGAAATGAGATTCCAACTGATATATGGTCCGAATATACCCGGCACCGGTGCGCTTGATGTGAACATTACCAGCATACAGGCAGCATGGAAAGGTCAGGATATATTGGTGCAATGGAATGTTGTGAACGAAGAATCGATTGAAGCTTATACCATTGAACACTCAACAGATGGAAGAAAGTTCAATGCATTGAAAAACGTTGCTTCATTTAATACTCCTGTTGCTAAAACATACAATTATACTCATAACAGGGTGACTGATATTGCAAATTTTTACAGGATAAAGGCATTAAGTAAAGGAGGAAGGATACAGTACAGTTCCATTGCCAGGATCAATCCTATAACGTCATCCAGTGATATAAGCATTTATCCGAACCCCATTTCAAATAAAACAGCGCAGGTACAATTTATGAATCTACCCGCGGGGAAATATAACCTGGCGCTTGTGAATAGCAGTGGTACAGAACAAAAGCTACAACCCATACAGATCAATGGTAACCAGAGTAACAACACCATAATTTTGCCGGCGAACATTCTACCGGGTATTTATCAATTGCAGTTTACTGGTCCTGATAAAGTAAAAACGGTAAAAACTATCATGGTTTTATAAATAAATATTAGAATATATTTTTTGAGAGGACGTTAAAGCGTTCTCTCTTTTTTTATAACCTCTTTGCTGCAACAGGGAACTAATCAGGTATTAGGATACCCTGGTATGCTCTGGAAAAGAAAGAATTATATAGCACACTACATTCTAATCCGTATGCTTTAAAAGTTCGTTTATATAATGTTATTAAATCTTAAAATATTCAAACCATATTTTAGTATATTTGTAAGTCCATTATCATTGAATTTCCGTCATAATTATCCTCAATTAAAGCTTATTTGTAATATACTGGAATATTTAAGATCCAGTGTTGATTCAGGCATCCCGGTATTCTTCTTGCTCAACATAAATATCTAATTATGGCTAAGCCTATGCATTATTCTTTACAATCAGTATTATTTTCTATTAATTGGAGGATGAATCGACATTTTTCGGGTTTATTTCTAGTAGCAGTTATATTTCTATCTCTTCCTTCTAGAGCACAATTAGTGTCCAGCTATTATACCTGGTCGCAATCGTCACAAACATTTGTTAGCGGGATTTCAACTACATCAACTACTCCTGCGGACATATTCCCCCAGGCTTGGGATGATAACAGTAATGGTACAGCATTTACTTTTCCCTTTAATTTTAATTATAAAGGCACTACCTACAGTGCCGGAACTTCAGCAATTGGAATTGACGCAGATGGATGGATTGCCTTTAGTACCGGAGCAATAACAATGACAGGAAGTGGAGCTGGTGGTTCATGGTTTTCTATTACAGACCATACCGGGGTCTATCTTAACGGTAATGCTAATAATGATGGATTCTGTGGGTTTAATAGTGACATTTATGAACAAATTTATCCGGCAGTTTCAGGAAATCTTACGGCAGGCTCTCCAGTTATAACATCAGTTTCTGATCTTAGTAACCTTCGTGTGGGGGTCCGCCTTAGCGGAACCGGGATTATTAATGGAACTATTGTTATAGCCCTAAATTCCACCAACGGTTCTGTGACCATGAGTAGTAATGCAACAACTACGGGAACCGCTGTTAGTGTTATACCAAGATCAAGTATTTATGGTTTTTTGCGGGGAATCGCTCCTTACCGGCAATTTGTTGTTCAGTATACCAGGACAACCCGTTATAATGCAGCAGGAGATGACTTTAGTTTTCAGCTGGTATTAAATGAAGGGGGAGGAGATCCTGTTTATCAAACCCTGCAAGTAGTCTATGGTATCTGTAAAGCGGCAAATAATGCCGTACCTCAAAATGCGCAAGTAGGCCTTAGAGGTGCCAGCAATAGTGATTTTAATGCACGAAAGACCTCAACCAACTGGTCTGCAACAGTTCCGGCTACTCTGAATACCGATGTCTGCACCCTCACTCCGGCGGTTGATCCGAGAAGTGGATTAACATATACATGGTCTCCTGCCTGCCTTACCTCCCCATCTAACGCGGGGGCCATAAGCGGGCCGGTTAATGTTTGTCCTAATACAATTATAGATTATGCCATCCCAGGTGTACCAGGAGCTATATATTATGCCTGGACTTATTCAGGAACCGGCACAACTATATCAGATACAACAACTCTGCCGTTGAATACTTTTACATTTGGGCCTGCTGCAACCGGGGGAACGATCACGGTTACTCCCCTGAATCTGTGCGGAGGTGGAGCTTCTGCATCTTTGGTTATTTCAGTTTCAGGCGCACCCACGGCTGCAATCTCTTATTCACCATCTTCATTATGTACAAGTGCAATCCCTGTTTCTGTAACACAAACCGGCACAGGAGGAGGTACATATTCTGCTTCTCCCGGTGGGTTAACGATAAATACATCAACAGGCCAGGTAACCCCATCTTCAAGTACACCCGGAACGTACGTTGTTACCTATACTTTTACAAGTGGTTGTACAGCTACAACTACTGCAAATATCAATATCAGCGCAGGACCAACCGTAACGGTTACGGCAAGTCCTTCTATAATGTGTGCGGGAAATAATTCCCAGCTATCAGCCGTACCCGGGGGAGGCACTTATGCCGTGTCTAGTATTTCTTATACAAGTCTTACCCCTTCAGGGTCTCCAACAAATATTTATAATGTTTACACTGATGAAGCGATTTCTCCTGCTTTTCCGATTCCGTGGACCTTTAATTATTATGGGCAATCAATAACACAGTTTGTAGCGAGTCCTAATGGTTATATTCAATTGGGTGGTGCTGGTCTAAATTCCCTAACGCCACAAACATTACCTAATCCTACTACGCCTAACAATGTTATTGCCCTCGCCTGGTGTGACCTGGTTGTTGATCCTGCAGTTAACGCCGGATCTAACATGAGATACTTCGTGAATGGGGTAACGCCTAATCGCATCATGGTAATTGACTTTGTCAAATTGACTTTCTATTCATTTCCTAACGTGGGAACCATGACTGGTCAAATCAGGCTATATGAAAATGACAATCATATTGAAGTTGCCGCGGGAACAGTAAATGATGCCGGCCTTTTGAAAAAGAAAACTTTAGGGATTGAAGACCTTCCCGGAACAGCAGGGTTGGCTCCGGCAGGCCGTAATAATGTTGTATGGAACCTTGCAAGTCCGGAAGCATGGTCTTTTTACCCAACTATATTTACTTATTTGTGGAGCCCATCTACTTTTCTCAGCAGTAATACAATAAGCAATCCAGTTGCCACAGGGGTTACAAGCACCACAACATATAATGTGCAGGTTACGAATACATCTACCGGATGTTCTGTTAACAGCCCGGTTACAGTCACCGTTGGATCACCCTTAAATGGATTATATAGGGTAGGCATCGGGGGAGATTTTACAACACTAACGGCAGCGGTTAATACCTATAATGGATTGTGTATTACGGGACCTGTGATTTTCTCTTTGATAGATAATACCTATCCATCAGAAACATACCCGATCATCATCAACAGCAATTCATACGCAAGCGCAACAAATACACTAACTATAAAGCCTGCGGCAACGAAAATACCGCTGTTCTCCGGTTCATCTGCTACATCGCTATTACAATTGAATGGTGCAGACTATGTTACCATCGACGGATCAAATACAGTAGGCGGTACAACTCGTAACTTAAGCCTGACAAATACAGCTGCTTCTTCAAACGCGGTCTTGTGGATAACCAGTGCCAGCACATCAAATGGCGCTACAAACAATACAATAAAGTATTGTAATATTTTCGGAGCCAATTCCAGCGGTACAATAGCTTGTGTACTTACGGGTGGGGGTGTAACTGCAGGTACAGATGCTGAATTCCCAAATAACAATAATACCATACAGAATAACCTTTTATACCGCGCCCAGAATGGAGTTTACCAGCGTGGAAAAACCGGGTCGAATGACCTCAACTGGCTCATCACGGAAAATAATATCGGCTCTGTAACAGCAGCAGATAAAATGGGCTTCCGTGGAATAGGTATTGTTAACTCCCAGAATTTCAACATTACGAAGAATGTTATCAATGGAGTTTTATCCACCAGTACATCAACAATGACGGGCATTGGATTTTTTCTTGGCATTAATACCGGAACTGTTTCTAATAATAATATTTCTGATATCAAGAATACAAACACAACAGGGTATGGTTGCAATGGAATATACCTTGGCTCAAATACTACTGCTGCTAACCTGAACGTTGTCAATAATTTCATTTTTGATATTGCGGCGAAGGGCTACATACTTAGAAGTCCTTCTGACAATGGGTATGGAATTGTTGCTGATCTAGGCGGCGGCTATAACATTTATTACAATACAGTTCACTTGAATACCAGCCAAACATCTGCCGGTTATCCAGCAAGTATATTAATAACATCCGGTGTAACCACAGCTGGATCCATTAACCTCAAGAATAACATATTTATCAATAACCAAACAACGGCAACTGAACGGTACGCGATTGAATCCACAGCTTCAAATACAGTTTTTGGAACTATAAATTACAATGATTATTTTTCTGCAGGGCCCAATACAGGATATGTTGGTGGCACAAACAGGAACGGTATTGCTGCAATACAAACGGGTTTTGGACAAAACGCAAATTCAATAGTTGTTAGTCCTACATTCGTTAGTGCAACTGACATGCACCTTCAGTCAATTGCGGCGAATAGTATCATCAGCAACCTCGGCTCACCGATCGCAACTGTACTTGATGATTACGATGTTACTACACGTAATGGCCTCACACCAGATATGGGTGCAGACGAATTCCTGATGCCAAATTCCGGTTCATGGGTTGGAAGAACATCCATTGACTGGACCACAGATACCAATTGGGAAACCAATTTTATACCTGATGCCGTTACGGATGTTACAGTTACTGGAGGCTATTCAAACCTGCCTACACTTACAACAGTTCAGCCTGTAAGGAATTTAGTCATGAGCGGTGGTGCCATCACCACTATCAATGGAGGTACACTGCAGATCTATGGCGCTGCATCAGTGAGTGGTGGTGCTGCGATAAACGGTTCTAACGGTACCGTAGAGATGAAGGGTGCAGGGCCGCAAACAATTCCCGCAAATTTGTTCCAGGCAAATAACTTAAAGAACCTGATCATTTCCAATACGCATATCACACTGGGTGGTGGAGTAACGTTGGGGGGTACACTGGATATCTACCGTTCTCTTACATGGGGAACAGGTGGAAGGACCTTAAATACCGGTGGCTTCCTTACAATTAAATCCACCATAACAGAAACAGCATGGCTTGGGCAAATGATAAGTACCAATTTTCTGAACGGACTTGCAACAGTGGAGCGTAACATACCCGCACACAATAAAGCATGGCAGTTCTTATCTACACCAATTACGGCAGCAAGCACGCAAACCGTGAAGCAGGCCTGGCAGGAAGGCGCGGTTACTCCAAATGCCAACCCGGTTCCTGGTTATGGAACACAGCTCAGCAGTGCCAGGGTTGATGCGATAACACAGCCAACACCTGGCTTTGATGCTTATACACAGGCCGGGCCATCAATAAAAACATATGCAAATGGAGGTTATACCGCTTTGAACCGTACCGATACCGCCATTTCAAATCCAAAAGGCTATATGGTTTTGGTGAGGGGCCCGAGGAATATAACTTTTTTACAACCCTTTGCACCTACTACGATCATGCGTATGAAAGGAACCTTGCATACACCAGCTAATGCACCGGTCACAATAAATATCACGGCACCAGGTTTTGTTTCAATTGGAAATCCATATGCATCTGCCATAAATTTCCGTCAATTGTTAATTACCGGTGGCGTTCAACCGGATTTCTTTTACCTGTGGGATCCGAAGCTTACAACTATGGGAGCATCAGGCAGCGCCTATGGACTGGGAGCAATCCAAACATTTTCATGGAATACTCTTACAAGTTCATTTGATGTTACACCTGGCGGTGGAAGTTATACGGCAGGGAATTCATATATAGAATCCGGCCAGGCTTTCTTTGTTAATTCAACTACGTCTTCCGGATCCGTTCCTTTCAGGGAAGCGGCAAAAGTATCTGGTAGCTATGATGTGAACAGGGTAGGACCGCCGGCTGTGGCTAAGCAACTGCGTACAAACCTTAACGTTATTATATCGGGGGAACCGTTGCTTCTTGATGGAAACCTGGTCCAGTTCGGCCACCACATGAAAGATGTTGTGGATGATAACGACGGGCTTAAGTTTAAAAATTCAGGGGAAAATATTGCTATGAACCGCGATGGTAAACTATTGTCTGTAGAGCGCAGGTCATTGATCCAGCATAACGATACGATATTTTATAACCTGGGACTGTTGCGTGTTCAGCAATACGAATTCGAATTCATCCCGACCGATCTTCAGCAACCGGGCTTACATGCATGGCTGGAAGATAATTACCTGCATACAAGTACTCCCGTTAGTCTGCAAGACACTAGCCGGATCTCATTCAATGTGATCAATGAGCCGGGTTCATATGCACCGGATCGCTTCAGGCTGGTATTCAAACAGAAGAAAAAACAGGAAACAACCCCAGGTGTTCCGGAAAGGATCAATACAAAATTGCAGCCTGCAATAACAACAAAAAAGATCGTTGCATATCCAAACCCTGTTACGGATGGAAACTTGCAATTGCAGTTCACAGGTCAACCTGCCGGTAATTATGAATTGAGATTATTGAATAAGCTTGGGCAACCAGTGTACAATTCCAGTATTTTGATCAACAGTAACAATGAAGTTAAATCGATAGCATTACCAGGAATTGCTGCGGGAAGTTACCAGTTGAGTGTTGTTGGGGGAGATGGGGGGAAGACCAATTTGCAGGTTATAATACAGTAAGAGATTAAATTTTCATATTGAAGCGGCACCAGGTGATTGGGTGCCGTTTTTTTTGGCCACGAATTAAACGAATGGCACGAATGGGATATAAAATAAATCAGAGAAATCAGTTGCAATTAAAAATCTCAGCCTTTTTTTATCCACGAATTACACGACTGTCGATTTCTTTCTGATTGATATTCCGATAAAAAGATTGTTTCTTACTCCGAATAAAGATCTCGGCTATTACTAAACTGGTAGAAGGAAGGTAGATAGACGTCCGAATTTATAGATTGTAGATTCGGACCTGGTAGTATTAAGGTGGTACTAAGGTTATATGCGGTGGTTAACGACTCCCTACTGACCTTTTAAAACCTCGTTCACCGATAGAATAGATTTCGGAATAGGAAATCGATGTAGATTTTTAATTCTTAGCTAACACTTCACCTCAGCCCCCGTCTGACAGGTCATTTCGGGAGGACTTTATACAGGAGAGGTGTGTGAAAAATTTGTGTGATTAAAAATAGATTAATGAGCGGGAATCGATGTTGATTTTAATTCGTAAAATCCATGGCAACACCTCCCGAAAATTCGGGTGATTAAAGTAATTTTTAATTAAGATGAATTCCTGGATGAGCAAAAAACGCAGAAGCTTAGTAGAACATCTATTATTTTTCTCCTTTTTTCTCCAGCTTTTCCAGCCTTGCCTTTAACTCTTCTATTAATAGTTGTTGCTCTTTAATAATTTGCTCATGCTTTTGTACTTCTTTTAAAACCAAAACGGATAATAGAGGATATTGCACTGCATCGGGTATCAGGGCCTCGGAACTGCTGCCTTTCACCACATCCTTTTCTTTTGCGTAGGTCACCAGCTCGGGGATTACTTCGGCCACCTCTTCAGCCACGAGGCCAAAATGCCGGTCCTGGTCGCTATAGGAATTATAGGATTTTGGTGCGAGGTTATAAATAGCGGCAGTATTAATATCCAGCGGAATAATGTCTTTTTTATAGCGCCGGGAAGAAGTACTTCTCAAGATCTGGCCGGTATTTAATATAGTTAGATTTGCCGCATTTGATGTAGTGCCCACGTATGCGCCGTAACAATAAAATTGCGTTACGTTTGCATTGCCCAGCACCATCTGGTTATCAGCAGTGGATGTAGCACCATTGCCAACACAGGTGGTATTTGAAACTCCAATGATATTTGGTCCCGACAGGAAACCTATTGCTGTGTTGCCACTGCCGGTTATATTTACTTCAAGGGCGCCTGCACCAATTGCAGTATTACCTAATCCAGTAGTGTTTCCAGAGAGAACGTTCTGTCCCATGCCAGTATTAAATTTCCCGTTATTAGAATTGGAAGGCTCATTATCATGAAGCGCATAAGCTCCCACAGCTGTATTACCGGTTGCGTAAAGTCCATTATAGGATTGTGTATATAAAGCCTGGAATCCTATAGCTGTATTCTCACTGCAATTGCTGTTTGAAGCCAGCGCCCCATAACCCTGGGCAGTATTGAAACTCCCACTGCTGTTTGCATATAGCGCTCCCTGTCCAAAAGCGCTATTTTTATATCCGATTGTATTGGAATAAAGGGCGCTATAACCTGTTGCTGTGTTTGAGTATCCGGTAGAATTTCCGAATAATGCCAAATTGCCAATAGCGGTATTTTGAATACCATTGAGGGTGGAAGTAGGTTGATTGAAAGTGAGGGCTCCATAACCAACTGCCACATTATTACTTTGCCAATTGCTCCCATTGTCACTGTAGCTTTGAGCACTAAGAGCTTGCGCGCCAATGGCAACATTCTTCTCAGCAGTTGTGTTGGCATAGAGGGTAGATTCTCCTATTGCTACATTTTGTGATCCAGTGGAATTAGCGAAGAGTGCGGTGGCACCTACCGCTGTATTATAATGTCCAAAAGTATTTGATAAGAGTGCTTCGTAACCTATGGCGGTGTTGCCTTGCGCATAAATGTTGGAAAATAGTGCTTTATAGCCCAACCCAGTATTATAGACCCCAGTAGTATTCTGGTAAAGTGCAGATCTGCCGAGCGCCGTATTAAAAGAGCCGCTTGTGTTATAATAGCCCGTGTTAGATCCTATGAAAGTATTGTACAGCCCAGTTCCGCTAATGGTATTGGGATTGTTTATCCTGCCTGCAGCGTAGCCCATAAACACGTTGAACTCTGCGTCTGTATGTATGCGCATCAATTCATTTCCCGCTGCATCCCGGAGTTTGATGAGTGGTTTTGTATTGGACTGAACCGTATGGGCGTCAATTACCAACTGGGAGGTATCGGCACTGCCTTTTATATGAAACTTTGCTTCAGGTGTATTTGTACCTATCCCCACATTTTGTGAATAAGCACAGGAAAAAATAAAAATCATAACGAGCTGCAGGTATAACTTTTTCATAATAACTATTTAGCTATTTTAATAACAAAATTGTGTTTATATATTATAAGCAAAACTACTCTTAATGTCTAAAAAAGTTGCATATTATCATCTTATTTCAACAGGTGCTGTGGGTTTTCATTCGTGACATCGTGTAACTCATCACCCCAATCCTCTCCTGATGGACAGGGAGTGTGATCTGGAAAGAATCATGTTTCTGTTTTTCAATCGGTGAAATCAGTGGCTATGTAAATCCGTAACGCCAGCATTCTCCAAAGGAGAGGGAGTATAATCCTGCAAAAATTCGTGTAATAGAAAAGATCCAGGTGATAGAAATCGAGTGCATTTTAATTTGTGTAATCCGTGTAATTCGTGGCTAAAGAATGAAAAATTCACGACCTCCTCTTTCCTTTACTCTTTGCCTCGATCTCTTTCTTCGCCCTTGTCTTATCCTTTCTTAGCGGCATGAGCTTAAACTGCTCCTCGTTTAACATCTCCAGCGCTGAGCAGCACGATAAAACTTTGTGTTGAATCACTTCTTCTGTTACATTGTTATTCACCAAACTGTTTTGCAGCAGGTCGCATTTACTGAATATAGCATCATACCTGCCTGCAAAAGCCTTGTGGCCCTCCGCAGATTTGGGAAGATTTAATTTTGCAAGTACCATGGTTAGCAATGCAGCACTGAAGGCAAGTACAGCTGAGGTATAGCACATCCACATCCACCGAAGCATACCGTCAATGTGGATATAGGTTAAGACAAGGCCAATTGCCACATTGCTTAAAATTATGAGCATGCATAGCCTTTTGTGCAGCCTGTAATTTCGCCTGGAGGCAATAAGGTGTGCTTTATTTGAATACAGGGCTTCCCGCTTTATTCTTCGTAATTTTTCGCGTAGTTCTTGCAATTGATTGCGCTGTTTGGTAACGTTAAAGGGTATTCGAAGCTGGATCATTTATGGCGGACCAATAAAGTGGCAAGATAAAATAAAAATAATTAGTACCCAACCTGGATAGATGCTATAACTGTTTATTTTTTTGCATAACTGTAGTGTGAATAAATTTATTTATTGATAAACGTGTACTACCTGATTTATTTTTAACAAATGTTTGGAAATATAAAATGGTAAGTGTACTTTAGCGCCTTGTTTCCAATTCCAACTGACAGGCTCCTATAACACACCTACAATTAATCTAAGTCCAATTCTATTGTTATCCGTTAACTTAACCAGTTATCAATACCCTTATTATTAAAAAATTTTGTGCCCCGGTTTACTAATCATTTACCTGGTCAGCTTCGCGATTAAGTCGTGCACACTGTTTACAGCGTGTATGCTACTGTATTGCCTGGCACTTAACTGTTAACCAAACAACTGAATTATGAAGAGAGTTACTCTTTTCATGCGGCACCTCTGTCGTATGGTCAATCATTTTGCACCAGTACAAGCCCCCCAGCCATCAATGGCCGGGAATTGTTGTGACAATACCCCGGCCTCACGGTTAACAATAGACGAAGTTTGTATTTCCGATGACCTTAATTCAATTCCAAATAATATTCCCGTTTATAATCCCCAAATTATTTCTATGGAGACGATCCCTACTACACGTG
>JBDSDG010000150.1:0-5846 GCA_039920685.1 Ferruginibacter sp. | reverse complement strand
TGCGATAATCCACCACAAGGTCCTGGTAGCCAAAAGTATTGCCGCGTTCTATCAGTCCCACCTTATTATTCCCTGCTCCCTGTATCTTTTCAACTGCAAATTTCATGGAAGGCCCACTTAAAAACTGACCTTTCTTAACGTTTACAATTTTCCCGGTTTCTGCCGCCGCCAATAAAAGATCTGTCTGCCTGCAAAGAAATGCAGGTATCTGCAATACATCTACATAACGGGCAGCAATAGCCGCTTCACCTGCTGTATGTATATCTGTTGTAGTTGGAATTGAAAATCTTACGCCGGTGTCTTTTATGAGTTGCAGAGCTTTCTCATCACCGATACCGCTAAATGATGTTGCCGAGGTACGATTCGCTTTACGATAAGATGATTTGAAAATATATGGTATGCCAAGTTTTTTACAAATACTGCTCACCTTTTCTGCAACCTCAGTTACATTTTCTTCGCTTTCCACAACGCATGGACCTGCGATCAAAAAAAAATTATTTGTATCGTAAGATTGACCGTTGAAAAGATCATGCAGATATTTTTCCATGACGCAAAATTAAGAAGAATAGGTAAGCGGATGATACGGATAAAACGGACCGTATTTTTTCAAACTTGTAATACTACTGATTGAACTGATTAGGGAATAAATTTTTAAAAAAATCAATGTAATCACTAGCAATGTTACTTGCTTATAAAATAAACCCTTTTGATCTTATTATTCTCTATCTGGTAAATAGAAGTAGCTTCTAGGGCAACACTTCCAAAACCTGTTACTCTTTCCTTATCTATGATCGTATTTCCCTGCATGATACGTTCTTTTATTTCGCAATGCAGGTTCGGAATTGTTTTAAAAAAACTGTATTGTTTTCGCATTTCTTCCTTTCCTTTTGCAAGCAGGGTCGCGGGAAAATCATACAGCTCTACATCTTCTGCATAGGGCTCCAGGAATGCTTCGAGGTTACGTGCATTATATGCATTCAATTGCCTCTGAACAAGTGCAAGTGCCGTTTCCCTGACCAATGTGTCAGGATTGATCACATAACCTTTGTTTATTACGAGAACGATCTGTTCCAGATTTCCCAGGTCTTCCGTAGGGTTGGCATTCAATAAGATCATGTCTGCCTTTTTGCCGATAGCAATTGAACCGGATTCTTTTTCTTTTCCTAATATATAAGACGGGTTTATTGTAGCTGACTGCAGCACCTGCCAGTTACTCATCCCACTCGCCTTCATTTTTTTCAACTCAGAGAGCATGGACGTGGCATGGAGTGTTCCAATATTGCCAGCGTCGGTACCTGCTGCAATACGAATGCCTGCATCCATCATTTTTTTTAAATTCACAAGGCATATCGAATCAAGTGTGGTAGCTGCAGGTTTATTTTTTTCCACAGATTTTTTATATGCTTCTATCATAGCTGTTGCCGGTAAATGTTCCAGATCATACAAAGAACCCAATTGTTGAGGATCTGCCCAACGAAATTCATTTGTGGAGAAGCTGAGTTCCTGGCCAAAAGTTTTATTATATCCATCGTATACGGTAAGTGTTGGACAAAGGATGACATTCCTGGTTTTTAAAATGTTTAAGAAATCTTCCCGAACAACTTCATCATCGACACTGTGTACCAGGTAATCGCACCCGGCTTCCACGGCCAGTTGTGCTGTTATTCTTTCGGTTGCATGAACAGCAACTTTCAGTTTATTCTTATGTGCTTCCTCAATGATAGCTTTCGCAACTGGGAAAAATTTTCGGGCTGCTGCCTCTTTATCGGTTGAAGTTGCTACTATATACCATATCTTAATAAAATCAGGATGGTAAGGCAATTGTTGTTGTACCATTTTTCTTCCTTCCTCTTCATTTGTTACAAGGCTGAAAAATTCGTCATTACCCAACTTCTTAAATGCATCTGGTTCATAGGAGGTTATCAACGGACCGGTCATATATATGGATGGAGCATAGCTTTTATAGTTGAACGTATCACGCTGCTTTAAAAAATTTATAGTCGAGCCAACATCAATTACGCTTGTGATTCCCGAATGGAGATAACGCTTTAAAACATCACTCATACTTAAATGTGTTGATTCAATTTCTTTTTCATAAGATAAATATTTTTGGAGGTTGATCGCATCAGGCCTAGTATATAATCCACCGCTTTGTCCAAAATGAACATGGGAATCGGTCATACCTGGCATTAAAAATTTTCCTGTCCCATCAATGACGAATGCGCCTGCGGGTATGGCAGATATTTTTGTACTGATGGATTCAATGGAATTACCATTAATTACAACAGTTGCATGTGGAACCAGTTTTAGCTTTTCTACATCAAGGAGCGTTACGTTACTTATAAATATTTTTTGGCCATAACTATAAAAAGAAATTGTTATTAATAAAATACAAAGAATTGGTTTCATAAAAATGATTTGTTCTAATATAGGGATTATAGTTATCATTAGCCTTAAATCTATATTGAGCTATAACAGGGATCAGCTCGTAATCGGCAGATTTTTCATTAAACCTTACATTTGCAAATAAAAAGATGCTATGGTCAAAGAAAAGATCCTTGTCATCGGAGCAAGCGGGCAGATAGGAGTAGAGCTAACCCTGGCCTTACGGAAGATATTTGGGAACAATAACGTCGTGGCTTCTGATCTAAGGGAAGAAAATGACCTTTTAAAAGGAACCGGGCCTTACGTAAGCCTTGACGTAATGAATAAGGAAATGCTGCATGTGCAGGTGATCCGGCAGGGTATTACGCAGATATATCTATTGGCAGCGATCTTATCAGCAACTGGTGAAAAAAATCCCAACCTTGCATGGAGCCTCAATATGCAAAGCCTGCTGAATGTTCTTGATATTGCAAGGGAAGAAAAGTTGCGTAAAGTATTTTGGCCATCATCAATTGCCGTGTTTGGTCCAACATCACCAAAAGTAAATTGTCCTCAACAAACTGTAATTGAGCCAGTGACTGTTTACGGGATCAGCAAATATGCAGGTGAGTTTTGGTGTAACTATTATAACAATAGATATGGAATTGATGTAAGGAGCCTGCGTTATCCAGGGCTGATCAGTTATAAAAGTGAACCGGGTGGGGGAACCACAGATTACGCCATTGAGATCTTTCATGAAGCATTGGAAGAAAAGAAATACCAGTGTTTTTTGAATAAGGATACTTATTTACCGATGATGTATATGCCGGATGCAATCAGGGCAACCATAGAACTAATGGAAGCCGATGCTTTAAACATCTCAATAAGGACCTCTTATAATATTTCTGCGATGAGCTTTTCCCCTACAGAGATCACTGAAGAGATCAAAAAAACGATTCCATCTTTTTCAATAACTTATAAGGAAGATTACCGGCAGGCGATCGCCGACAGCTGGCCTCAAAGCATAGACGATAAAGTAGCCAGGAATGATTGGAACTGGAAAGAAGAATTTACCCTGGAACAAATGACCACTGATATGTTGGTAAACCTGAAAAAAACCGGATAATTACCATTAATCTGCTAATTCATCGAACTTCCCTCTATATGGTAAAATATTGATTCTGTTAATATTTCGCTTCAATTTAGGGGATCTTAGCAATATCTTAAATAAATAGGTTTACCTTGCGCCGAATTAAGAAAGCATCAAAATTAAATGCTTTTATTGTTAATTAAATTTACGTATATGAAAAAAATCTTTTTAGTTGCTGCTTTGGCAGTTGTTACCAGTCTAAGTTTTGGCCAGGTATCTTTTGGTATCCAGGCAGGAGCGAATTTTGCGATGGGCAAATTTGAATATGATGATGCATATTTTATTGGTACCACCAATAATTCCCAAAAGAACACCATGCATGTAGGTCTGCTGGCAGGTCTTGTAGCAGAAATACCTATTGGAAGCCAACTGGCATTCAGGCCAGAGCTTAATTTTATTCAGCACGGAACTAAATTCACTGCAAATTATACAGACTTTCCAGATGTGATTACTGAAAATCGCAAGCTTACATTAAATTACATTCAATTGCCATTGGACGTTGTTTATAAAATGCCGGTTGGAACTGGAACGGTCTTTTTTGGTTTAGGTCCTGTTTTAGAATTCGGATTATCCGGGAAGGATAAGTATAGTGTAAAGAATGCATTTGACCCCACTGATCCTTTTACTAATCTCGATGGGACGAAGGATGTAAAGTTCGATGATAATAAATCTGATGGTCAAACAGATCCGAATTATTATAAAAAGGAACATTATAAGAGGTTTGATATCGGCGCAAACGTACTTGCGGGATATAAATTAGATATGGGAGTTTTTATGAAAGTTGGGTATAGTCATGGATTTATGAATCTTGACCCAAATGACAAAAATGCAAGTGCATTTGATAGAAGCACTTATAAGAATAGTGGAATTAATGTTAGTGTAGGTTATATGTTTGGTGGTGGTTCTGCTAAAATGAAGACAAAGACAAAAACTACTACCATGTAATTTCTTTTATAAAGTTGTTGAACGGGCTGTTGTATAAACAGCCCGTTTTATTTATGCCTATATCACGGAGATGAGGCAAGTTCAGATTCCCAGGACATCCTTCATGTTAAAAACGCCTTTTTTTTCATTCAAAAATTCTGCCGCCAATACTGCCCCAAAAGCGAAACCTTTTCGATTGTGCGCATTATGCGTTATAGTTATATCGTCTATTTCACTTGTGTAACTTACAGTATGTGTGCCGGGAGCATTATCAATACGTAAGCTGCTGATAAAAAGATCATCAGCATTTTTTGATGGCAGATTGACCCATTGACTTTTACCTTGAATTTTATTGATCAGTTGTTCTGCTAAAATGATAGCCGTTCCGCTTGGACTATCCTTTTTTTCTTTGTGATGAACTTCTACAATGGAAACATCATAACCGGCTTGATCAGCCATCAATTCAGCCAGTCTTTTATTTAATTCAAAAAAAATATTCACCCCAATGCTGAAATTACTTGCATATAATAAGGTCCCGTTATTTGCAATACAATAATCACTCACCTTTTCAAGACCATCCAGCCAGCCCGTGCTGCCACACACAACCGGTATTCCTGCGTCTATGCATGCGTAAATATTTGAAACCGCATTTCCCGGATTTGTAAATTCAATAGCAACGTCTGCTTGTTGCAGGTTTGATACGGTTATATCGTGTTTATTTTTTGAAGTTATCTTTAAAATTACCTGGTGGCCTTTTTCAATTGAGATCTGTTCAATTGCCTTGCCCATTTTTCCATAACCGATGATAGCAATTTTCATATTTTTTTGTATACATATTTTTTATTTGGGAGAAACGGTGGTTTTCACACGATATTTATCTACCAATATGCAGAACAAGGCTGATGCCATTCGTATTTGCCATTGGACTATAGCCTGGCTTTATCTGCAGACTAAGATCATCATTCACGTCAAAAGTTTTTAAATGTGCATCAACTGCGGCGTCTACAACGTTCAGTCCCCAGAATACAATAAAGAATAAAACAGAGTAGTCAACATTTTGCCTCACTTCGTTTCTAAATGTCCGTATCCTTTCCGGCTGATCTTTTACACTATAATAAGGTTGCTTGATCTGCGCATCATTTGAGGTGTCATTGTCTGTGGCCAAAATATATGCGTTCTTGGCATCTTTATATTGCTGCAGGTTTCTGAAGAAAAGGTATGTGGTTATTCCCAATGCAGCATAAACAATCGGGACCTTCCATGCTTTTTTATTCGTAACCTGTCCCCAGCCCGGGATCAACGCGGAACGGATTATCGCTTTTCTTGGACTGTATTTTTTCGAGGCACTATCAGTGATCTTTTTTACAGGAGTAGTTTCAACAATAGTACCAGTCGAATTGATCTTTAT
>JBDSDG010000149.1:0-7404 GCA_039920685.1 Ferruginibacter sp. | reverse complement strand
TGAAGCAGAAGAACGCGGACAAGGAGAAGCGATCGCAAGAAATATTTATGAAATGATAAGCCTTAAGGTCCCCATTATCTGCGTGATCATTGGTGAAGGAGCAAGTGGTGGAGCCCTGGGTATAGGTGTAGGCGATAAAGTGGTGATGATGGAAAACACCTGGTACACCGTAATTTCCCCGGAAAGCTGCAGCAGCATTCTATGGCGCAGCTGGGACAAAAAAGAAACTGCAGCTGAACAACTTCGGCTCACCGGTACCGATATGATGAATTTCGGACTTGTTGATGATGTAATACCTGAACCATTAGGCGGTGCTCACTGGGATTATGAAGGTGCTGCAACCATATTAAAAAACTATTTACTGCCAGTGATCAAAGAACTGCAAGAAATTCCCGCAAGAAAGAGAATAGAAGACAGGATCGAAAAATTTGGCCGTATGGGTTTCTGGGATGAACTCACTCAGGTAACTGCAGAAAATCATTAAACCATTCTCATAAACCCTGCGGTAATAAAACTAACTTATGCTGAACATTGCTGTTTTTGGAGTAGGGCATTTAGGTAAATTCCATTTAAACAATTGGCTCGAAATAGAAGATATAACAGTAGTGGGGTTTTATGACCCAAACGACCAGAATGCAGTTGCTGTTGAAGAAAAATATAAGATAAAACGTTATACAGATGCTGAACAACTGTTGGATCTATGTGATGCTGTTGACATCATCGCTCCAACCATCCATCATCATGAATTGTGCGAGCTGGCATTGCGAAAAGGTAAACATGTATTTGTAGAGAAGCCTTTGGCAAATACAATGGAAGAGGCCCGTATCCTGGTCAAGCTCGCAGTGGAATCCAACCTTAAATTCCAGGTTGGACATGTAGAGCGTTTCAATCCTGCATTCCTCGCACTAAAAGATTTTACGCTTCAGCCAATGTTCATTGAGGTACACCGGCTTGCACAATTCAATCCACGCGGTACCGATGTAAGCGTTATCCTTGACCTGATGATCCATGATATAGATATTATCCTGAGCCTTGTTAAAAGCAATGTCAGTTATATTTCCGCAAACGGGGTTGCGGTAATGAGTGATACACCCGATATCGCAAACGTGCGAATAGAATTTGATAATGGATGTGTTGCCAACCTGACAAGCAGCAGGATCTCTATGAAAAAAATGAGGAAGATGAGGGTTTTTCAAAAAGATGCATATATAGGAATTGATTTTCTCGATAAAAAGACGGAGATCATCAGGCTAAACAGTGAAGGAGATAAGAACGTTTTTACTTTTGATATTGAAACCAATAACGGAAAGAAAACGATTGCCATTGCAAATCCTTTGATCAGGGACAGCAATGCTATAAAAATGGAACTGGAAGCATTCGCGAATGCTATAATCAATGATTCTAACACTGCTGTAACTGTGCAAGATGGTTTTGCCGCAATGGAGGTCGCACACCAGATCCTTGAAAAAATAAATCATAAGCAGCAGTAAAGGCTTGCCGAACTAACCGTATCAACTGTGGATCAATCTAGGATAAATATAAGGTGGTACATCATTGCAGACATTGCTATATGCGTATTCACATGGATATGCTTTTATTATTTACGTACAGTTATCTACCATTACAATTTTAGTATTCCTCCCGGCTTTTACCTGGGGCTGTTGCTTTATACATTTGGCTGGATATCATTGCATTTTTTAAGTGGGACATATAATTCCATTTACCAGAAATCCCGGATACAGGAATTTTTTAGAACATTGATCGTATCGGTGATCGGCTGTTTGTTCCTGCTCTTCTTTTTCATATTAAAAAACCCACACGGAAACAGCAGGTATTATTACCTGGAATTTTACAGTCTTTTGTTTCCATTTTTGGTCACAAGTTTAATTGTAAGATTAATATTTTTAGGTATTGCGAAAAAGCAGCTCACAAGCAAAAAAGTTTTTTTTAATGCATTGCTGCTTGGATCAGGAAAAAAAGTCGAACAATTCTATGATGCATTTATAAGGTCTAAAGAACAATCGGGCTACCGGATCACAGTGTTCTTCAATACAAATGGAAGAAATGGTTTCAAGTTGCCGGATTCAATCAAGAAATACCGCGACTTTCAAAACTTAACAAAAATAATACAAGAGGAAAAGATCGAAGAAGTTATTGTTGCTGTCGAAAAAAATGAGCGGGAACTTCTTACAACAATACTTCAAAACTTAAGCGATATAGAGGTCAATATTAAAATTACACCTGATACCGTAGATATCATCAGTGGCGCATTAAAAACAAACAATGTTATGGGAGTTCCATTGATCGATATTCACTCGGGGCTTTTGCCCGATTGGCAACAAAATATAAAGCGAGCATTTGATATCATCGTTTCAATAAGTGCTTTTGTAATATTAGTGCCTTTATTCATTTACACGATCATAAGATTAAAGCTTTCATCAAAAGGATCACTCTTTTATTCGCAGGTAAGGATCGGCTTTAAAGGTCGCCCGTTTACGATGTATAAATTCCGATCAATGGTGGTGGATGCAGAAACAAATGGGCCACAATTAAGTAGCGAAGAAGATGAAAGGATCACAAAATGGGGGAAGGTTATGAGAAAGTGGAGACTGGATGAACTTCCACAACTATGGAATATCCTCAAAGGTGAAATGAGCCTTGTCGGCCCAAGACCTGAAAGAAAATATTATATCGACCAGATCGTTGAAATTCATCCTGAATTTAAATATATATATAAAGTAAAACCAGGCCTTACAAGTTGGGGAATGGTAAAATTCGGTTATGCTTCCTCTGTTGATCAAATGATCCAACGCATGCAATACGACCTGCTATATGTTGAGAACGTTTCCCTTCCACTTGATTTCACGATCATGCTTTATACTATCCAAATAATATTATCCGGAAAAGGCAAATAATTTTCGGGGTAATGCAACTGCATATATTCGTATTTTTGAAAAAACAGTCATTTGAAAAAGATATTCCTGCTTATTCTTTTTTACATTCAGTTTCAATCTTCCTATTCACAAACCCCTTATTGGCAACAACAGGTAAATTATAAGATAGATGTTTCCCTCAATACTGTAGAGCATTCATTGAATGGAAATCTAAAAATACAGTACTTCAATAATTCTGATGATACACTTTATTACATTTGGTTTCATGTATGGCCTAATGCTTATAAAAATGACCGGACCGCATTTAGCGATCAACTATTAGAGAACGGCAGAAAGGACTTTTATTTCAGCAATGAGGATCAGCGTGGTTATATTAACCGGCTGGATTTCAAAGTAGACGGGACTACAGCTGTAATTGAAGACCATGCACAACACCAGGATATTTTAAAGCTTGTTTTGCCAAAACCGCTTCCTCCTAAGTCTTCAGTGAACATTGAAACGCCTTTCCACGTCAAGCTTCCTGAAAATTATTCGAGAGGTGGCCATATAAAAGACTCATACCAGGCAACGCAATGGTATCCCAAACCTGCAGTTTATGACAGGAAAGGGTGGCATGAAATGCCTTACCTGGACCAGGGAGAATTTTATAGTGAATTTGGTGAGTATGATGTTCAAATAACTGTGCCCGCAAAATATATTGTAGCATCAACAGGTATTATCCAGGAAGAAAAAATGGAAGACAGTTTAAAGATCGTCCAATACACGCAAAATAATATACATGATTTTGCCTGGTTTGCTGACCCCGAATTTTTGGTAAAGCATGATACATTGCAATTGGCAACAAAAACAATTGACATATTCGCGTATTACAATAAAGCAAATGAAGCCCTTTGGAAGAATAGTATTGATCATATTAAGGCCGCAATAAAAACAAAAAGTGAATGGCTTGGAGAATACCCATATAGAGTTGTAAGCGTTGTTGAGAGCCGGCAGAAAAGTGGTGGAGGCATGGAATATCCCACGATCACATTAGTTTCATCACCTGGAAACGAAAAGGAACTTGACATGGTTATCAATCATGAAGTGGGGCATAATTGGTTTTACGGTATTCTTGGTTCAAACGAGCGGCAACACCCATGGATGGATGAAGGGATGAACAGCTATTATGACAAAAAATATTTGCTGAAACAATACGGAAATGAAGAATCAGGCATCATTGCTTCAAAGAACAATTTCCTACGTAATAGAATGCCGTCAGATCCTGAGAATATTTTGCTCGAAACCTTAACCTCCATAAAAAAAGACCAACCAATTGAAACAAGGTCAGAAGATTTTTCAGTACTCAATTACAACGCGGTTGCGTATATTAAAACGGCACAATGGATGAAGCTTCTTGAAAATGAAATTGGACAACCCGTATTTGAACAATTAATGCAAGAATATTACAACAGGTGGCAGTTTAAGCATCCCTACCCGGAAGATTTTAAATTGTTGGCGGAAGAGATCTCAGGTAAAAAATTAGACCCTGTTTTTTCTTTACTAAATAAAAAAGGAAGCTTGCAAAAACCTGTTAAGAAAAATTTAAGGGTTACCAGCTTTTTCGGTTTGAAAGAAACAAACAAACATCATTTTCTTTTTGTGATGCCTGCAATTGGCTTTAATAATTATGACAGGTGGATGGTAGGTGGGCTTATTCATAATTATACATTACCTGTTAATAAATTTCAATTCGTAATGTCGCCACTTTATGCAACGGGATCTAAACAGCTAAATGGCATCGGACGGGCAGGATATAATTTATATCCAGGAAGAAATGGACAGCATTTGGAATTTGCAGTTTCCTTCGCCAGGTTCTCAGCAGATTCTTTCACCGATTCAACAGGAACCGTAAATTATCTGCAATTCAGCAAGATCGTCCCTTCTATGAAATTTGTTTTCGCAAATAAGAATCCACGCAGTTCAATCAAGAAATACATCCAGTGGAAGACTTTTTTAATAAATGAGACTTCTTTGCTTTTTGAAAGGGACACCATTCAAAATAAAGACCTGATAAAATATCCTGTTGAACACAGGTACATAAATCAATTACAATTCGTTATAGAAAATAACCGGGTTTTGTATCCGTATAATGCTGTATTGCAGAATGAACAGGGAAAGGGGTTCTTACGATTTAACTTCACCGGTAATTATTATTTCAATTTTGAAAAAGGCGGAGGAATGAATGTGCGGTTATTTGCTGGCAAGTTTATTTATACAGGAGAAAAAACTTTTATCAGCCAATATGAAACTGATCGATATCATTTAAATATGACTGGTCCAAAAGGAAATGAAGATTATACTTACAGCAATTATTTTGTTGGTAGGAATGATTTTGCATATTCGTTGTATAACCCCGAATCAGGAGTTGGGAAGAATGCCGTACGTGGTGCGCCAATACAACAGATCATGCAGCGGGATGGATTTTTTAAAGTAAGAGCCGATCTGTTGAGTAGTAAGATCGGGAGGTCAGATGACTGGCTGAGTGCCATGAATTTTACTACAACGATCCCAAAACAGGTGAATCCGATGGAATTGTTACCTTTTAAAATTCCTCTAAAGCTATTCCTGGATATCGGAACATATGCTGAAGCCTGGGATAAAAATGCATCCACAGAAAAATTCTTATACGATGCAGGGTTCCAGCTTTCTTTATTTAAAAATGTATTGAATATTTATTTACCGATCTTATACAGTAAAGAATACAAGGAATACATTAACTCGCTCTTTCCTGAAAAGAAAGTACTGAAAAATATTTCTTTCAGCATTGACCTTCAAAATGTATCATTGAAAAAGCTATTTCCTCAAAGCCCGTTTTAACCAGTGATCACATACCTGACATACAAGGAAATTGATAAACAGAAATGGGATGAGTGTATCAGGGGATCATCTAATGGATTGATCTATGCGGAGTCGGTATATCTTAACCATATGTCACCGAACTGGGATGCTTTGATAATTGGAAATTATGATGCTGTGATGCCATTGACATGGAAGCGAAAATGGGGGATCCGTTACCTGTACCAGCCTGCGTTCACTCAACAAGGAGGAATTTTTTCCAGGAAACGGTTATCAGCTAAGCAAGTTAAAAGCTTCATTGACCTGGCTGCTACAAAGTTTAAATTCGCTGAGTTCAATATTAATTATGCCAATTCACTTGAGCCTGAAAAAAATCTAAAAGTATTAAAGCGAAATAATTTTATTCTCCCGCTTGGAAATGGTTATAAGAACATTTTTTCCGGGTACAATAGCTATATAAAGCAACGGCTCTCCAGGTTAAAAAAATTCTCCTTAAAATACGCAACTTCGGAAGATTACATCGCTGTAATAAAATTATACAAAAAGTTGTACAGGGAACGAATGCCATCAGTTACAACTACAGATTTTCAACAGTTTGAAAAGCTTTGCAAATACTTTTTAAAAAGTGGCCGGGTTGAAATAAGGGAGGCTTATGATCATGAGGGAATAGAGTTACTTGCTGCAATTCTTTTATTCAAAGACAACAAGAGGTTGTACAATGTGATATCATGTATTTTACCGGCAGGCAAAAAAGCCCTGGCAAATTATTTCCTGTATAATGAACTGATAAGGGAGTTTTCAAACCAGGATATAATCCTTGACTTCGAAGGATCTGATATACCCGGCGTATCCTATTTCTACAATAAATTCTCAGTTAATAACCAGCGATTTAGTTTTGTAAAATTTAATAATCTTCCGATGCCTATAAAATTGCTCAAAAAATAGTTGCAGCTAGGCGGATCTTTCCAGAAGTATTTTTGCTGCACGATCAAGATCTGAAGGTATAGTGATCTTAAAATTTGTTTCTTCTCCTTCAACCAGGTATATCTTTAGCCCGAATGCCTCCACAACTGTTGCTTCATCAGTAAATTTATCCTTATAGTCTATATTGAAAGCAGGCAAGAGTATTTTACTATAGAATGCCTGGGGAGTCTGAACAAGTTTAACGTGTTCCCTGTCAAGTGCCTCATTCCCTTCATTTGAAATTATGCGCACACTGTCCTTACTTCTGATCACCGGTACGGCTGAACCAAATTGTAAAACAGCTTCATAACAGCGACTGATCAGGTCTGTAGTTACAAGACACCGTACGGCATCATGAACAAACACGATGCTATCCACATCAATTAGTTTTAAGCCATTCTGCACCGAATGAAACCTGGTGCGGCCTCCTGTTGTAATCTGGATCGCACTGTAATCAAAAAAGGCGTCAATGATCTCTTGTCCCGCAGCCACATGGTCTTCTGGCAAGACAAGTATGATCTTACAATCACTGAAGGTTTTTAAAAAAGTGTTGATGGTATAAAATAAAACAGGCTTTCCGTTCAACAATAAAAATTGCTTGGGAACAATATTATTCATCCGGCTTCCTGAACCACCGGCGACTATGAGTGCGTATTTTTTCATGGAGGGAGAGCTATTAGCTGTTAGCTGCAAGCTGTTAGCTTATTTGCAT
>JBDSDG010000148.1:0-3288 GCA_039920685.1 Ferruginibacter sp. | reverse complement strand
TTTTTTTGGTGCAGGCATTCGCATTTCTCCTCCTAAGGGAATATTTGGGATCCAAAAGTTTAGCATGGCAGAACTTCGTTATGGCCATTATACAAAAGACATCGGTATGAATGCAGATATAATTTCATTGCATTTGAAATTTAAATAGTTGACGTTCACGCCACACCGCAATTTCAAAAAATGTCGGGGTTTCTGACATTTTTTCGTTGGCTGAATCTCCAACATAGGAATTTGCCGGAAATAATTTCCGGCTTTATATCATTATTCTGACGTAGTAGGGTCTATGATCGCAGAAACCTTGCTTACAGAATTTGCTGGAAAACCTCCCTGCTTTGCATGCTCCCGAACCATTTCTTCATTTGGTGCCACGTAAACACAATAGATCTTATCATCTGTTACATAACTGTGAACCCACTGTATCTGGGTTCCCATCTTGCTTAATACCCCGCAGGACGTTTGTGATATACCTTTTAATTGTTCAGGTGATAATTTACCGGCTCCCGGAATCTCTCTTTCAATTACATATTTAGGCATAACTTTTATTTTAAGGTTAAGTTATAATTGTACTATAAATTTAGCTATTTTTTTTAACCTAAAATGATCTTCCAAATCAGCAGCCCGTCAGCTCTTCTCTCCCAGTGAAAACCAATTACCAGAATCATCGATCATCAATGCTTCATATCCATAAAACTCCTTTGTAGGTGGCTTTTTAAATTCTACTCCCTTGCCTTTTAAATCTTCATACGTGGCAAGCAGGTCTGTGCATTCAAAAACACCAAAGCCAAAAGTTCCCTTTTGAACAAGGTCTTTCATTTGTTTAGCAGATTCCTTTGTGAACATCATCCCCTCAACAATGGACATCAGGGATATTTCAACATCCGGCTGCTCCGGGGGACAAACAGTAAGCCAGCGTTTGCCGGGTCCCATTGGTGCATCTGTATGAACTTTAAATCCTAACTTATTAACGTAAAAATCATATGCGCTTTCCTGGTTAAGCACAAACACACTTACGTGGTTTAATTTTGTAATCATTTTGTAATCGTTTACGGTGAGATACAAAATTGATGAAGCAGATCTTAAATCACTTCTTCAAAATTGCTATTCTTCGTCCAGCCATTATTTTCTGCAAAACAATTTGGAACATATTTTAACGGGGAGCGTGTAATATCAGCCTTTAGTTTAGCCTGCTGCTGCTGATAATTTGAGGGAGTAAACCCTGCCATGCGTTTAAAAAGACCGGTAAAAGAGCTGACACTATCAAAACCAACTGAATAACAAACATCAGAAATTTCTTTGTTGTCCTTTAGAAGTTTTTTTGCGTGCTCTATTCTTACATAGGTGAGATACTGGTGTGGTGTCCTGTTATAGATAGATCTGAAAAGACGTATGAAATGATATTTGGAAAAGTATGCTTCATCAGAAATATTTCTTAAGTCGATATGTTCGCTAAAGTGATTTTCAATAAATAGCTTCGCCTGCACAATTCTCCTGTATAAATATATTTTCGGATATTGGTTCATTGAATAATTTTGCTATTCTACAAAATGCCAGCACACACCCGCGATATCGATCAGGTTCACTTCCTTTCCATATGGTTGCATCATCGGTTGTGAAATTATTATACCGTATTTTTCTGGTAATTTTTTTTCTATTACGAGGTTCCTGAATTCTTCCACATTATTAACCTTCATGCTGATCATAAAGTTTTCTGCGAATTCTTTGTTGTCGAATTTCTGCAGGATAAATTTGCAGCCATCTTTTTCATAACCCACATAGTCGCCGGCATCCCAGGTAATATTGAATCCAAGTTCCTTGAATAATTCTTTGGAGCGTTCAAGATCTTTACCTGAAGGAACAAAGGGCTCAAGAGAAAGGAAATTCATAAACTTTTAATTTATCCGAAGAAAATATACCATTGGTTTAATAAAAATAAATACAGTTGGGTAACGATCCCAGGTACCGGCGCTTATTTGTTATTTAATATAATTAGGAGACTCACATTTTTGCCAGTACTCAATAATGATCTTAATGGTATCTCTTATGTCTTCAAATTTTCCAGGCTTAACGAAAAAACCCTGGACCGATTTTGAGTAGGCGTCTATCACATGTTTTTGCTCAGCGCTTGTAGAAAAGAACAGGTATGGGATGGATTTTATTCTGAGATCTTCATTTTCATGGATCTTATTCCTTAATTCCATCCCGGATAATTTCGGCATATTTATATCAGAAAAAATAATAAAGGGTTCCACCGTTGTGGCGATCAGGTATTCCAATGCATCTTCACCTTCAGTAAAGAAAATAATTTCATGTTTATATCCAAGTTCTTTAAAAACCTCCTGTAACATCTCCTGGTCATCAATGTCGTCCTCTATAATAATTATGGGCCCTTTTTTATTCATTAGTTTTTACGCTGGTAATGTGTAAATGTAATAAAATATGTATGTGGAAGAAGCATTAACCTTTAATATTTCTGGTTGCTATTGCTAAATTCTTTAGTTTTGTGCTACCGCTAAAATTACCTTCACTTGTATTTGAATTGTAAAACATATTTCAGCTTCCGATACGGCACATTTGCCACAGAAGAATTGGTAAAAACCGCGGTGGATAAGGGTATCGGTTCTCTTGCAGTTACCAACATAAATTCCACCTGTGATGTATGGGATTTTGTAAAATTGTGCCAGGAACAGGGTATTAAACCGATCCCGGGCGTGGAGATACGCAACAACGATCAATTTCTTTATATCCTTCTTGCAGCAAATAACGAGGGCCTTAAATGGCTGCATGAATTTGTTTCCACCCATTTATTGGAGAAGAAAGATTTCCCGGAAAACGTGGAAAGATTCTTTGAGCATGACCAGGATGGTTTTGTCATTTTCCCGTTGGATAAACCATTGGATACACTATCACCAAATGAGCGCATCGGTGTCTTGCCATGGGAAGTGAATAAGCTTTTTGCATTTGATCTTAAAAAATATGCG
This sequence comes from Ferruginibacter sp., assembly GCA_039920685.1. GTDB lineage: Bacteria > Bacteroidota > Bacteroidia > Chitinophagales > Chitinophagaceae > Ferruginibacter. The sequence goes on along the minus strand of JBDSDG010000148.1, from coordinate 310 downwards.
GACAAATTTGTCATTCGTCACCCGGTTACCGTTCAGGATAAGGAACGCCACAATCTTCACCGGCTCTTAAGGTGTATTCAGAAAAATATCCTGCTTTCTAAATTACCACCGGAAGTTCAGGCACTGGAAAGTGAAACGTTTATTTCCCCCGGCGAATTACTCGAAAAATTCAAGCACTATCCGTTTATTGTTACCAATACATATAAGCTGGTGGATAGCTGCAAAATTGAATTTGATTTTTCAACCGATAAAAATAAACGAACATTTGGCGGAGCATTGGAAGATGATAAGATATTGCTGGAAAAATTGG
>JBDSDG010000147.1:0-3159 GCA_039920685.1 Ferruginibacter sp. | reverse complement strand
GGATAAGTTTCATTTGAGATTTGTAAAATGATGACCATTCCATTACCGGCAGGAAAAAAAACAAGCCAACCGGGCAGAAATGTTTAATACATTTCTTAACCGAACATTCCTGGTAAAACTCAGATATCCGGAATAAAAACATTTCCGAGTTCAACCATTCGATCGTGCATAGCCTTAAACATTTCCTCCCTTGGATTTCCTTCCGGCACAGGAGGCAGGTCAAGCGTTTGAGCTGGTATGCCAAACTCCCGGAAGAAAACTTCAAAACCGGCAGGAGTTATCATCAACAATGCTTTAGCGGTTTCACTAACCAGGTTGAAATGATGCGGCACAAGTTTAGGTAGAACAATAAATTCGCCTGCACCTGCTTTGAAATTTCTATCTCCTACGTGGAAATCGATTTCTCCTTCCAAAATATAAAAAGATTCATCCTCCAGTTTATGGTAGTGCGGCGGAGCCATAAAACCTTTTCGAAAATAGCAATGAATGATGGCAAAAGCGCCACCGGTGTCTTCGCCTGTGGCAAGGAAAGAAAAAGTATGCGCAATATAATGCACTGAATTTCCTAATGCCGGTTTTTGTGGGATGGGCAATTGCCTGTTTACTTGTATCATAAAAGATATTTTAGTAAAACTATCACTTATGATAATCTTGCTTCTACACCAAATGGTGGATTTTTAAATGATCCAGCCCCATTCCAGAGCTTTCAATATTGCAGATGAACGATTTTCAACATCCATTTTTTGATAGATACTCAATGTATGTGTTTTGATCGTTGCGGGGGAAATGAATAAGCGACCGGCAAGCAGTTTATTGTTCATGCCAGTCACCAGTAACAGCAATACTTCCTTTTCTCTTTGTGTAAGCAAAGCCAGCATTTTAATTGAGAATAGGCTCAGCGATTCTTTATCGGCCCACCTCCATGTTTTCTGACTGCCATGAGTTAGTACATACCTGGCTGAGGAATTCTTGGCTAATTCAAGCGCCCGTAAGATAAAATTGCCAACTGTTTTTAAGATGTGCAAGTGATGTTGTTGATAAACATTTTTATGGATAGTACGTACGGTTATCAATCCAACTATTTTATCATTTAACTTCAAGGGAACATACAATGCGGCTTTAGGATCTGAGCCCGCAATTGGGACTGGTTTATGTTTTAAGTATTTATGGAATTCATGATCAATGTCGTTCATAAATATTTCTGCTGAATTCCTGATACAAAAAGACGCCAGTCGATTTTCATCAAATGCGTTCATTGAAAAATCCGGGATCACTTCTCCCGCCTCGATCATACCTTTATAAACAATAGTTCCATCTTTCTCACTGTATAGCCCCACCGCAAATTGATAGGCATCTAAAAGACAATTTACGTTTGAATAAATCGCTGCAGTAATTTCTTCCAGTGAAAGATCAGATGTAATAAGGTCCGCAACTTCGTTTAAAATACGCAACTGTTCCGCCCAGTCAGTATCTACACTGTTAGCCACCGAATTACTCCAGGAAGAGAACCTTTTTACAAAAGTTTTTTTACTTGCTGTACCCATTTTAGGCAATGCTGCGGTTGAAGCAATATAAATTTAAATGTTATATCTGGAAGCAAAAGGTTTCTCGAAATTGAAGTGGCTTCATCCGTGACAATGCTTTCCAGTTTTCATTATCTATTTCTGTAAATAATTCTAATATTATAGTTATATTTAATTCATAAACTTAACTATTATGAGATTAAAATTTTATTTCTGCTCGATTATTTTATTGTTTGTTATTGGTTGCAAGCAAAAAGAAACTAAAGTAAGTTCCCAACCCAGGGCCAATATTTATCTTCCTTCCAAATCGGCTAATGTTGTTTTTCATATCAAGGACAACAAAGTAGCATCGTACGAAATTCAAAATGAAGATGGCACACCTATTACCGAGCAATTGATGTATCGTAGATTAAATGAAACCGGGGAGGAAACATGTTATCGCTGTCCTGCCGGCGTTACTGATGTGAGCAAATGCACTAAAATTCCATGTCCGATAGATCCTTGTAAGCAAATTCATTGTGGTCCATTAAATTTCCAGATCAATGAAATGAGCACAGCTTCGGGATCTGAGGAAGGAACACAGTTCACCATAGTTGCAGATGGTGTTAAGCAATAAATAAAAAAATCAAGGGCAACAGGATATTATTGCAAATAAGATTAAAATTTAATCTGCAAATACAATTTTGTTTGGCGACCTCCGAAGAATCCAGACACATGCCGCAAAAAATTTACAAATTTGCGCAATAGGCTTTTAGTAACGTCCACAAGAGAAGCAGATTGGGGTGGAATCAAAATCATGAATATATTGGCTAATACCCAGCCTCACCATAGTCATCCAGAGAAACAAAAGATAATAGAAAGCCAACAAAGCCAGATTGAAATCTTATACCCGGTTGGAGGAATTATCACGGGCCGTGACTGCAATTTCAAAAAAGTGAAGAGCGGGAAATCAAGCGGGGCGGCTAACTTTGTGTTAGCGGTAATGCTAATTTAATTGGTTAAGCTTACTGTCAATTTTATTACATTTGCAAATGGACAGTACATTAGAAAGTCAAAGATTAGAGAATTTATATAAATATGAGATCCTTGATTCTCCACCAGATGGAAGCTTTGATGAGATTACTTCATTAGCCTCAAAAATATTTAATGTACCAATCGCACTAATTAGCCTCGTTGATTCAGATAGAATTTGGTTTAAATCTTATCATGGGATTGATGTAGATCAAATATCTAAAGATCCAGGATTGTGCTCATCTGCTATCCTAACAGATGATGTTTATATAATTAAGGAGGCGAAAATTGATCCTCGAACATTATCAAATCCCCTGGTAGTTGGGGTCTTGGGTTTACAGTTTTATGCTGGAGCTCCTTTAAAAACCAAAGAAGGATATAATTTGGGCACTTTTTGTATTATCGATCAAAAACCAAGGACTTTAACTGTTGATCAAAGCATTATGCTTAGGCAACTTGCCAGGATAGTAATGAATCAACTTGAGTTACGCCTTCAATCAAGAGTATTGCTCAAAGAATTTAAAGAAAAAAATAAAAACTAAATAGAATTTGATTTTTAATCTTCATTAGTTATTTCATTGCACTTCTTCTTACTGAATTTTTACCTTAAAGCACGAACCACTAA
>JBDSDG010000146.1:0-17379 GCA_039920685.1 Ferruginibacter sp. | reverse complement strand
GGTTTGAGGTTTGAGGTTTGAGGTTTGAGGTTTGAGGTTTGAGGTTCGAGGTTTGAAGTTGGAAATCAGGTTCAATTAAAAATATGCCTACAGTAACAAAGTTTGAAGACCTGGAGATTTGGCAATTAGCCCGGCAACAGGCAAGCGATATTTATACATTATACAACCTTGAGCCATTTTGTAAAGATTATGAATTAAAGAAACAGATCAATGCTGCCAGTGGTCGGTAATGGATAATATTGCTGAAGGGTTCGACAGATCTGGTAATAAAGAATTTGCTAATTTTTTAATTATAGCAAAGGGTTCCAATGCAGAAACACGTTCACAACTGTATCGTGCTTGTGATAGAAAATATTTTACAAACGAAATATTTATTGAGATAAAAAACAAAAACGAAATACTGGGAAACAAAATAATGGCTTTCTTTCGATATTTAAAAACCGCGGATTTAAAAGGCCAACGATATAAATAATAAAGCCCACAACTTCAAACCTCAAACTTCAAACATTCTTTACGCCTGCGCCGGCGGCCCGCCAAAATTGAACGGTATCTCAACCGCCTCCATATCCTGTATGTTACCATTTGATGTTTCAAATTTCTTTATATTCTCGATCATGGCTTTCATAAATCGCTTTGCATGGAAAGGGGTAAGTATGATCCTGTTCTTCACTTTACTTTTGGGTGTTCCTGGCATTACATTCACGAAATCTATAACGAATTCTGCGTGGCTATGTGTTATGATTGCAAGGTTTGCATAAGTTCCTTCTGCTACTTCCTCTGATATCTCAATATTGAGCTGATTCGGCTGATCCGTATTATTCATGATAAGTTTTTTACAAATATAAAACTAAAGGATTTTAATACTCCTGATTAATCTTAAGCCATATTTAATAAAAAAAACTGCCTCTTTTCAGAAGCAGCTTTTTATAAATTAGATTCTATAATTATTATTGGTGTGTAAAGGTCTGATCTACGATCCTGTCATTTCCCGCTCCACCTGTTGTATTGTTATACTTTGTAACAAGACGGAAACTTGCCGGTGTGCCTGGGCCTGCCGGGGTGAATTCATGATACCTTAAGATATTTGAATATCCTGCCTCAAAAGTTGGTCCTTGATCAAAAGTGATATCTGTGTAATCAGTATTTGCAGTGATATAGTATTGTGCAAGTCCACCTGCTGGATCAGGTACATTTCCCATATCAAGTTGAAAGGTATGAGAATCGATTGGAGCTGCAAATTTTGGTGTTGAATATACTGCAGTAGTTCCATCTACGCCTCCTGCTGGCTCCGGATCTGGAGGGCCTGCCCATGAAACACCACCTGTATAGTTGGTCCTATGACCCATAGTATTGTAATTACCCGCAAGCGGGTTACCAATGAAATGTAAATACGCTGTACCTGTTCCAGGAGCAGCCTTTACATTAGCAGCAGCACCACTAATTGCAGTAATGGAAATAGGTAGCATCAAATTTTTTGATGGATCAATCATAGAGGGATCGAACTCTACAGAAAAGGGCTCTGACAGAGTTTCTCCAGCCTTGATTAAAACCTGTGTTGATGGAAACGTGAAAGCAGTTGCCGGTAAGATCTCATATTGATCCTGCACATTAGCCTGTGTAGCATTGTACCTCGTTACTCCGGCAGGGTCAACTTCCAAAGTAACAGTAATATCATTTGTTGATACTTGCGAAGTTGAAAACTCCAGTTGTAGCTCCACCATTTCACTTGTACTCGCTGGATCAAAAACCAAATTCGATGCTCCAAAACCTGGGTCTTGTAAACCTCCAAAAGCGGCGATCTTAATGATCTGCTGGCCATTATCAGCCAATTGCTCAGCTACATCTGGTTTATCGCAAGCATTGAATAACGCGGCGGCTACCAATGGTAAAACCAATTTTTTAATATTTGAAAACTTCATTTGCTTAGATTTATTTTTATAAAATATAAAGTATATTACTGAATCAGCAATCTACAATACTATTACTGATCCCACCACATACGTGCGTTCATTACATCACCACCAGTTAAAGCAGCTGCTGCATTAGCAACCTCGGTTGGATTTGTTCCATATTCACCGGTACCGTATGTCAACCTGCGAGGAATTTCCTTTGGTGAATTTGTTCCAAAAGCAGTAGGCTTAAGATTTGGTACACCAGTTCTTCTCCATTCGCTCCATGCCTGGATACCATCGCCGAAAGTGGCTATATATTTTTGAAGTTGTATCCTTTGCAAAGGTGTGCTTGTATTAGCATCGGCACCAACGATAGAAGGATAAGCACTGTTAAATCCTATATTGCTTCCACCGCCTGCACCCGTATTGTAATTTGCTTGTCCAGCTAAATAGCCGGCAGCACTTCCCTGACCCCATTGTGCAAATGAAGAATTAACACCTGATTCGTAATAATCCTGTGCAACACCAGTGATCCAGCCTCTTTCTACCGCTTCTGCTTTAGCAAGTAAAACATATGATGCAGGTATGATAACGATAGATGAAGTTGGGGAGATAAATGAAGGGTTAAAAGGCTTTGCATAGGCGCCGGAAACCGAACCGTCAAATGCAACTGCCTGGTCACGTGGAAGGCCATAAGGGAATGCAGTTCCCGGAGCACTATAAGCGTTAATTCTTGGGTCGCTCATATTTGAAAGAATATCTCCCAGTGTTTGAGAGAAAGCATAATCCTTTCTTCCATTCAACGCACTATAAAATACATTGGTTTGAAGGGCTGTTCCACCTGGATACATCATCACCCAGTTCTCAGCATTTGTTTCAATTGCTGGTTGAGCGGCTGCATCTGCAAATTCTGTAGCTGCAAGACCACCCGCACTTGGATATACTTTGCTCATTCTTAATGCAATAAGCATACGGAGTGAATTGGCAACCTTTGTCCAGCTTAAAATTTGCTTGTCAACATTTGCCTGTGTGGCAACAGCTGGTGCGGTTGGAACCGGGAAATATATATCTCCTCTAACTGCCGCCCCGGTATTATCGAAAGAGGCAATTGCTCCTTTCAGATCAGCCAACATTCTTGGATAAATATCTTCCTGCTTATCAAAAACAGGGAAAGAGTTAACTGTTCCTTGCAAAGCTTCTGAATATGGAACATCTCCCCACCTGTCTGTAATTGTCCAAAGATAATATACCTTTAAAATGGTGGCTATTGCGATCTGGCTACCATTAGAACCTAACGGTGTGATAGCAGTTCCATAAACATTAAATGTTGATTTAGTAGCAACATCAGTATTTAAATTTATGATAGTCTGAAGATCATATAATCCTGTTGAATAACTACCAAAATCCAACTGAGGATTACCGTATAAAGACACATCGGTGTACTGGGTTTCAGACCAATGCTGGGCATAAAGTTCTCCTCTTATACCTGCATTCACACTTGCAAAAAGATTTGCAATAGGAACTTGTGCATTTGTAAGCAGGTTCGAAGTGATCGGATTTAAAGAAGCGTCCGATCGAACATCCGTATCTCCAAAATCTTCCAGTTTTTTGCAACCGGTACCAATAAGAGCTATACCTATCGATAAAGCGAAAAGGGATTTTACAAATTTATATTTCATTATATTAATTTTAAATTATCAATTAAAAGTTCAGTTTCAAATTCACACCGATTGAACGCGTGCCTGGAAACTGTCCATCTTCTCCTTGTACTCCACTGATCTCAGATGGATCAAAATCCTTTGTTTTAGAATAGATCAACCAAAGATTACGCCCAATTACAGAAACAGTAGCAGCATTAATATATTTACTAACGCCCATCCTTTCAACTGGCAATTTATACCCAAGGCTTAATTCTCTCATTTTCATGTAGGTAAGGTCATATACATGCTTTTCACTTATTTTAGAACTATAAAATTGATCAAAGTAAGTTTTTGCATCTACGTACATATCAATTGCTTTATCAGCATCGTCTACACCTGTTACATGAACTCCTCCACCATCTTCAACGGCATCTCTTACTGAATTTCCCTTGTCATTTAAAGCAGCAGTACGAGCAGTAAGGCCTGAGAAATCGCCCCAATAGTTAGATAATGAGAAGAACTTACCACCATATGCATAATCAATATTCACGTTTGCAACGAAATTCTTAAACAATGAAATGGTATTTTGAAATCCACCAGTATAACTTGGCAATACACTACCATAGTTAACGTCTGCTTCAGGCGTATATAAACCGTTAGCATCTAATATAGCAACTCCGCTTGCATTACGCTTGATACCAGTACCATGTAATTGTCCCCATGGCTTACCTACTTCACTAACTGTCCATGCAGATAATGGATTGGTAGTACCTGGTCCATAAGTACCGTTAGCACTAACAAGACGTGTTAAACCCGGGGCAATTGAAACTACTTCGTTCTTTATTAAATAAGCCCATGTTGCAGAAATATCCCATGTTAAGTTTTTCATATTAACAGGCTGCAGGTTAAATTGAACATCAACACCATTCTTTTTGACCTCCCCGGCATTACCACGGCTCGTAGGAATACCAGTTGTAGGATCAAATGAAATGTTTACCGGGAAGTCCTTATTAGTCCTTGACCAATAAGTTACACTCGCACCGATCCTGTTTTTCAAAAATCTTAATTCTATTCCCGCTTCCTTTTCATCATTGGTTGAGCCATGAAGTGTAGGTGTAGGCGCAAGATTAGGAACAGTCATAGTAGGGTTTCCGTTAAATACGTCACCAACTGTATAATAAACATTCCTGTCATATGCGTCAAGTAGATTTAATACCTGGCCATAAGAAGCCCTGATCTTACCATAGCTCAGGATAGATTTGTCCTTGATGAGGTCGCTAAATACAATTGACGCACCAAGTGATTTAGTATCAACATGGAAGCCCTGTGGTTCAGCAGAAGCATAATCCCTACGGAAAGTACCTTCAAGGAATGCCCAGTTTTTGTAGCCTACATCAGCCCTGATAAATAAACCTCTTGATTTATAGTTTATGATCCCCTCAAAATTATTGGTCCCATTATTACGGATCTTATTCACAGAATTTGCCAGTGAATAAACACCGGGAATGATCAAACCACCACTGGTATTTGCATTGAATGCTCTTTGAGTTGCTTTATATATAACAAACCCTGCATTAGAGTTGATCTGAAAATCTTTTACTTTTTTGGTATAGCTTAAAAGCCCTTCATAATATTGACGTTGGCTAAAACTTTCCCCGGTTTGATATGCAGCAAGCTGTGTTTCAGCTGTTGTTTCTCCGTAAGGATTAAGACCTGTTTGATTACCACTTACCTGCAACTCCGTTGGATAAATGTTATATCCATTGGTTGTCAGCTGTTGTCTACGGTAAGTACCTTTTATTTTCAGGTCATTGTTCACTTTATATGTCAATGAAACATCCCCGAAAAGACGGTTTCTTTCATTAAAGCTTTTAACCAGGTCAAACCATGTGTATGGATTGAACCAATAGTTACCACCATAAAAACCTACTTTATTTTGAGCATCGTAAGTATCAGGATTTGAGATATTCCAGGAAGCATATATTCCTTCCGGAGTTTTCAAACCTCTGAGATCCTTAAGTATATTGATATCCAGATCCCTATGGAACCATTGGTTAAATGAACCAGATGATTGGTTAGCATACCCATCATCGCCATCAGCATTACGCCTCTGGTTAACGTAGTTAATACTGGCAGATGCTGTGATCCTTGAAGAAAGGTCAACAGAGAGATTTGTGTTTAATGTATGACGCTTCAGGTATGAATTTGGAATTAAACCTTTAACATCAAGGTTTGTATATGCGATCCTGAAGTTAGTATTATCTGTTGCTTTTGAAAAACTAACATTGTTTGAAAGTGTAACGCCGGTATTGTAAAAGTCTTTCGCATTGTTAGCCTGTGGTGTAAGTTTGGCAGTTTGAAAAGATTTCTCATGTCCACCGTACCATGCATACCATGGAATATACTCCTGTCCATTCATGCGTGGTCCCCAGCTTGCATCATCATCATAATTATGGTAATATTTACCATCCAAAGCTTTCCAGGTATCAGGTTGGCCTGGTTGCCATGTGTATTGGATAAGGTCAGAACTTGTACCACCAGCATAAGAATTTTGGTAATTAGGGGTAACATATACTTTGTCAAATGTTACACCGCTGTTGATCTCAATTCCCATTCCCGGGGAATTCTTCCTTGCTCTCTTCGTAGTAATAACGATTGCACCATTTGAACCATCCGGGCCAAATAAGGCTGCAGAAGCTGGTCCCTGTAAAATGGTAATGTTATCAACGTCGTCCGTGTTGATATCATTTGCACTTGGAATGATAGTACCATCTACTACATATATTGGTCCTCCACCTACTCCTAAGCCATTCTCGCCACGAAGACGAATAACAGTTTCCCTTCCAAGGGCTACTGCCGACTGGCTGCGTACCTGGGCTCCGGCAACTTTACCTGCAAGGGCATTGTTAACGTTTGAAGCCCTTACTGTATTTAACTGCTCAGAACTAACATTCTGTACATTCGAAGACTGGCTTCTTAATGTACGTCTTGTTTGGAATGCGCTGGTAACAATCACCTCTTTTATAGTATTGGTTTTTAAGGTTAACTCCGTAGTAAGATTTGAAGTTGCTCCTACAGTCGCATCAGTAACATCGAAGTTAGCCTGTGAAATCTGTAGCACATCTCCTGTGTTAACCCTTATTGAATACTCCCCGTTTACATCGGTTTGTACCCCGGATTTACCGCCTTTTACTGTAACAGAAGCGAATGGTACGGGTTTTCCCGTATTGTCAATAACCTTACCGGTCACCACCCGGCTTTGCGCAAATGCCAATGCTCCGCAAAGCATCAGCACTGTAAACAGTGATAAAAATCTTCTCATGTGCGATTAATTATTTGTTTAATGAAATGTAAAAGTAAGGATATTTTGTTAACGTAAAAAATTGTTAAAACTTTTGAACGGAAATCAAAGCCTTACCAATATAGGACAGGCGGTATTTTTAAATTGCTGCACGGTCTTCAATAATAGTTAAATTTTTCTTTTGGGTATATATACTGATGAGTGGAAATCTAAAACTTATATATTAGTTGCAACTTAACTTCTGTCTTATGTTTTCCAGTAATCTCATCCAAACCTGAACCCACAACGTCACGATCCGGGTTTAATGTCTGGGCGATCTTTGCCCAAATGCTCAGCTTACGGTTAACATCATAGTTAACATTCAAATAATATCTATAGCCTTTTAAATAGAAGACTGGAATAGAATAACTGTATAAAACATCACTTTCATACGCATATAACCGGCTGTTATAGCCATCAGTCTGAAAATACTGTAATCGTATGTTGGCTGAAAATGGCTTTAATGTCGGCTTATATATTACATCTGCATAGATCAGGAATCCCTGCTGGAAATCCGGGCCATCTTTTTTGCTGAACCATACCATTTCTACCCGGTTCCTGAAAGTGATCTGGGGACTGATCTTATAACTATATTGAACACGCCAGTTACGCTTTGGAGGAGATAACACAGGGTAGAGAACAAAATCCCCGGTGAGGTTGAGGCCTTTAGACTCCCTCTTATACCGTGTATAGACCTCCAGCTGCCTGTTTGGCTTATACAATAGCTGTATAAAATAATCAGAGCCCGATGTAGGGGCATTCACACCATATTTTAACCACGGAAATTTATAAATATCGGCATATGCATCAACCTGCCATTGACTGTTTGGTCGGATGCTTATACCTGAAAAGAAACCTCTTTCGTTGGTTGGATAAGTACTTTCTGTAAAAGCATTGGTATAAAGTGACTGGTATTTTTTCGAAATGTTCCGGTAAAGGAAACTCATGTCTACCCGGGAGGAAATGCTTATCAGCAGGCCGTTCACAAATGCCAGCGCCTTTTTATCGGTTGTTGCCAATTCACCAAACAAGTGCATATTTCGTAGGGTATAGCTGTAATCCATACTGTAATTGCCAAAGCTTTTCCCGGAAAGTGCAAAGGCATTATATGCCTGGGCATCTTTTTGAAGCGGGTATTTGAACTGGTATTGAATAGCGTTTGCGCCAATGTGTAACCGCTTCAGCCGAAAGGCTATATTTCCGCCAAAGGCGATCTGCCGCTGAATATTTTTATCCTCTGATTCACTTTTTGTGCGGTGGTAGCCAGATGTTTGAAGCGAAGAAATAATATCCTCATTGTTTAGCGAATCGGAAGCTATAAAATTGGCGTCTAATTTTTTGTATGATCCAAATACAGTAGCCTCCCAATTATTTTTACCAATTGTAATGCCGGCCCCACGATGAAAGTTGATCTCTCCAGAGGAATTATAAGGCTTTAAAACAGAGGACTGTCTTTTAGTTGCAGTGATATCAGGGCCCTTCTTAAACGCGAGGCTTTGCCATTGAGTGAGCCCCTGCCCCATATTTACAGTGAAATCACCCAGCGCCAATGATCTTATGATTCCAAGGTTACGAACAAATATGTGCGCAGAATAAAAGTCAAATCCTGCATTTTGTTTTCCCTTAAAGAATTGTTCCCCTGGGTCTTTTTCAGCAACAATTCCATACTGAAGCAAATTTTTGTACAGGTATTTATACCTGACAAAGATCCTTTGAGGCGAGCCAGGATAAAAGTTCGTTGCAGATGAAGAGTCTAACTTGTATCCCTTAGATCTTTCGAGCACCTGTGTACCCCTTAACAGTATAGAATGTTCTCCTCCTCTTAACCTTTCGCCAATATCTTCGACAAGGTTTATTTCATTTCCCACAGTTATATATGGACGCAGTTTTCTGATTGTCTGCACATCCCAACCTGGAACGGCCTGCAACTCGTAAATGCTCACAAGTTTCCCAAGAATGGATCTGTACGATATCAGATTTTGTATCTGTATAGGCGACAATATCTTTATATCTTTCAAGATGGATTGATCAACAGTATTCAGGTTGACAGGATTTTTTAAAAAATAAACCATTTCCTGCAGGTAGGAATCATCTTCTATCTCGGCATCTTCTGTGTTCTCAGTAATATTTTCGAGTTGTTGCTCTGGTATTACGGGAAGTTCCGTCACCACCTGGGCAGATAACAAGTGATGAAATGTAAAACAAGCAAAAAGCAACAATATTTTTCGCACTATTTTTTCTTAAAATTAAAAATCAATAGCAATCCCGGAGAGAATCCCAATTGTGGGTGATAATTAGCGGATATATCAACACGAAGGTCTTTCCAGGCTACCCCAACCCCTGCATATCCGCCGGATGTTTCGCTTAAAAACCCGGCCCTGGCAAAAAATTGTTTTTTAAACCTATACTGCACCCCGCCGATCACATTTACAGGGATGTCCTCTTCTTTAATAACTTCGGCACTAACATAAAAATTATCGGAAGCATCATATCCAAGGCCAAGCTTATATGCTGCTGCAAGCTTCTCATCTCCGGATTTTCCAAGTTTCCCTGCAATTGGGTTATAAATATGTACGCCGCCGTTGAACTTTTCGGAAAAATGTACGATCGCACCTGCTTCAAAATTGAAGGTGGATGCATTGCCATAAGATGGGATCTTATATCCATAATAATTAAACTGGATCCCGATGTCAACTTTGCTGCCCAGGCTTCGTCCATACGCCAGCCCGATCTTACTTTCATTGAAATTTTTAAACCCTGCATAATTCACCTGTAATCCAAAATTACCGAGTGATGTAGGAATGGCAGCTGCTACAGAATATAAACTATTCTCCGAAAGCAGGAATCTCCTTTCTCCATAAACACCTGCGGATATGTCTTTTAAAGATGCAAGCGCAGCCTGGTTTCCGGTGAATGAAAATACATCCGCTTGCTGTTTGCTATAAGCGCCCAGGTTTAAATAGGGCATACTAATGGAATACCTGAGTGATTGGGCGGAAGCCGACATCAGGCCGGATAAAATAAAAAGTGAAATAAAGATCGTTTTTCTCACAGCTGGGCGTTTACAACAACCAAGTTAGGGAAATTCATTAATAAGATGAGATCATGTTATAAACTTAACTGAAATGCCTTTAGTTGTATAATTTTGCAGCCATGAATATCTTAGATGGAAAGCTTGTATCCCAGTTTATAAAACAGGAATTGAAGAAAAAACTGGAACTCGATACAAACGATAACAGGAGATCTCCCCACCTTGCAGCAGTACTGATCGGCTCCAATGCAGCCAGTGAAACTTACATTGCCAGTAAAATTAAAAATTGCGCGGAAGTAGGATTTAAAAGCACGTTGATAAGGCTGGAAGAAAATGTAAGTGAAGAAAAATTAGTTTCTGAAATCTCAGCGCTGAATTTGAACGATGATATCGACGGGATCCTGGTACAATTACCATTGCCTAAACATATCAGTGAGGAAAGGATTATTCAATTGGTTGAACCTGCCAAAGATGTTGACGGCTTTCATCCGGTTAACGCAGGAAAGATGATGCAAGGTTTGCCCTCATTTATTCCTGCCACACCATATGGCATTATGTTATTGCTGGAGCATTATAAAATTGAAACAGCTGGCAAACATGCGGTAGTGATCGGGCGAAGCAATATCGTTGGCCGGCCGATAAGCATCCTCTTAAGCCTTAACACCAACCCCGGAAATTGCACTGTAACGGTATGCCATAGCCGAACACAAAATTTAAAGGATACCTGCATGCAGGCTGATATCATTGTGGCAGCTATCGGGAAGCCTTCCTTTGTAACGGCAGATATGGTTAAGCAAGGAGCAGTTGTCATCGACGTAGGTATCAACAGGGTTGAAGATGCCTCTAAAAAATCCGGATTTGCATTGAAAGGAGATGTTGATTTTGAAAATGTTGCACAAAAATGCAGTTACATAACCCCGGTGCCCGGCGGCGTGGGCTTAATGACCATCGCAGGACTACTGGTGAATACCTACAACGCATACACGCAGAAAAATAATTAATTTTTTGAACAGTCAAACAATAGATACAGACCAGTCCCTTCCCGTAATGGAACATTTTTATACCATCCAGGGTGAGGGCTTTCACCAGGGAAAGGCGGCGTACTTTATCAGGCTTGCGGGTTGTGATGTTGGCTGTGTTTGGTGTGATGTAAAAGACAGCTGGGATGTATCTAAGCATCCCATTTACCAGGTAAATCAAATTGTATCTTGTGTTAAAGAAACTCCTGCAAAGCTTGTTGTGATAACCGGTGGTGAACCGCTGATGCATGACCTTGAAGCATTGACAAAATGTTTTAAGCAAACCGGAATTGAAACAAATATTGAAACCTCAGGCGCTTATCCGCTCACAGGAACCTGGGATTGGATCTGTCTCTCGCCGAAAAAATTTAAGGCCCCATTACCTGGCATATTGCCATTGGCAAACGAATTGAAAGTAGTTGTATTTAATAGATCGGATCTGCAATGGGCTGAGAAATATGCTTCGATGGTTTCACCGAACTGTAAACTTTACCTGCAACCAGAATGGGACAAAGCGGCATTGATAACACCCTTGCTTATTGATTATATTAAGCAGCACCCACAATGGGAATTGTCTTTGCAGATACATAAGTATATTAATGTTCCGTAAGGTCAATAAAATTTAAATTTCTCATTCTTATTCATATGCACTTTAACAATGTCTGTCCAGCTTAACCGTATTTTATTTTTACCTTCAATCAAAGATCCTCAGTTAAAAAACAGCAATGACCCATAGTAAGTCAATTTCCCTTGTTTTCATTTTAAATTTCTTCTTTTTTATCTCATCAGCGCAATGGTATGATCCTGAAAAAGTTAATAAAAAAGCAGGTGAGATATATGGACAGGCATTTGAAGAAGCACAGGATGGCAAATACAAGGAATCGATCGCTCATTTAAATGAAGCGCTTAAAATTGATCCAAAATTCGTAGATGTATTTTTATCACGTGCAGGTATATACGCAAACTTAAAGGATTACACTGCTTCAGTAAAAGATTTTGAGACCGGTTTACAAATGGATCCTGTTTATTCAAAAACTTATTTGCTTCCCTATTCCATTTCACTTGCAGGTATTGGAAATTTTTCTAAAGCACTATCAGTCGTGAACGAGTTCCTGCAAACCCCTTCCTTAAATAAGCAAAGTATCCAGGCAGGGAATTATCGAAAAAGTGTATTTGAATTTGCCATAGATCATGCTCAAAAACATCCGGCAGGAGATTATGTTTTTGCTCCTCATAACCTTGGAGACAGCATTAATAGCCTTGCGTTGGAATATTTTCCTTCTCTCACGATCGACGGTTCACGTATGATATTTACCCGCCGGGAAAATAATGACGAGGATTTCTATGAAAGCAATTTTGTGAACGGAAACTGGACCAAAGCAAAACCTGTTAGCGGAAAAATAAATACAAACTTCAATGAAGGTGCTCAAAATATTTCCCAGGATGGACAATGGCTGATCTTTACCGGGTGCAACTACCCTGAAGGCGCCGGCAGTTGCGATCTGTACATTGCTTACAAAACAAAAAGCGGAAGCTGGACAGAGCCTGAAAATTTAGGACC
Organism: Ferruginibacter sp.; assembly: GCA_039920685.1. Classification (GTDB taxonomy): domain Bacteria; phylum Bacteroidota; class Bacteroidia; order Chitinophagales; family Chitinophagaceae; genus Ferruginibacter. The sequence continues at coordinate 4,896 of JBDSDG010000146.1, read as the reverse complement.
CATAGTAAATACAGAATTCTGGGAATCATCTCCTTCCCTTTCGCCAGATAAAAAGGACCTTTATTTTGCAAGTAGCCAGGCGGGCGGTTTTGGTGGCAGGGATATTTTTGTAACACACCGCTTGCCCAGCGGTAAGTGGAGCAGGCCAATCAACCTTGGACCAAAAGTTAATACCGGCGCAGATGAAGGCTGTCCATTTATGCACGCTGATAATCAAACGCTGTATTTTAATAGTAATGGTCATATGGGTTACGGCATGACCGATCTCTACCTCACGAGGAAATTGAACGATAGTACCTGGAGTGATGTAGAGAACCTTGGCTACCCTATCAATACGATCGATGATGAAGGTTCATTGATTGTTGCATCCGATGGAAGGACCTCCTATTACGCAAGTGACCGTGGTGATACAAAAGGCGGACTTGACCTGTACAGTTTTCAGCTGAGGTCTGACATTCGTGCGGCCAAAACCTTATGGGTGCGGGGAAAGGTTTATGACAAAAAAACCAATGACGGGCTACCATCCACTGTGGAACTAACGGATATCAGTAGCCGTAGAGTTGTTTCAAACCTTCAAACAGACGAGGATGGTAATTACCTCGTAACCTTACCGGTTGGAAAGGACTATGGATTTAATGTGAACCGAAAGGGCTATTTATTTTATTCTGATAACTTCTCGTTGATAGACAATAACCTGGATTCATCATTCGTTGTAAATATTCCTTTACAGCCAATCGAAGCCGGCGCCTCCATTGTTTTAAAGAATATATTTTTCGATGTAAATAAATTTCAGTTGAAACCGGAATCATTAAGTGAGCTTGATAAAGTAGTCATGTTGATGAAGGAAAATCCCAAAGTGAACATACAGATAAGCGGGCATACTGATAATGTTGGTAAAGACGCGGATAACCTTGTTCTAAGTCTCAACAGGGGCAAGTCAGTCATCGGATACCTCGTTAGTAAAGGCGTAAACCCGGCCAGTATCAAGTCTAAAGGCTTTGGCGCAACAAAGCCAATTGCTCCTAACGATACCGAACAGGGGAAGGCATTGAATCGTCGGACAGAACTTGTCGTTGTTTCAAATTGATCCTTCACCTAAATAAACTTTGGTTCTGAGATTTGTAATTGGCATAGATTATCTCGCCTAACTTTTTTTCAACTAATATATCTTTAGTGGGCATCTGCTGCTCATTTTATTATTTTAATATTGTTCATTCTATATGGACAATGATCTTCTTTACCAGGTGGCATTATCGATGGTGCCGGGCATCGGCGATGTTAATGCTAAATCACTGGTGAATATTTACGGCGATGCAACATCCATTTTTAAAGCTCCAAAAAAACAACTGGAAAAGATCGAGGGCATTGGCAGTATCCGGGCCGGAAGCCTGAAGCATTTCAATGATTTTAAAACTTGTGAAGAAGAAATTGAATTTATAATAAAATATAAGATCCAGCCGGTTTTCATAAATTCAGATGCCTATCCAAAGCGATTGATAAATTGTTATGATAGCCCCGTTCTATTATATTACAGGGGTTCCGCAAACCTTAATGCGCAAAGGATAGTCTCTATCGTGGGCACCAGGAATAATTCGGCGTATGGAAGATCTGTATGTGAACAGCTGATCGAAGAACTTAAAGATCACAGGATAATTATTATCAGCGGCCTTGCCTTTGGCATCGATACAATTGCACACCGTTCTGCAATAAAAAACAACCTGGAAACTATTGGAGTGTTGGCACATGGGCTTGACAGGATCTATCCTTCGCAAAATAAAGCACTCGCTAAATTAATGACAGCACAAGGTGGATTGCTTACTGATTTTAAAAGCAGAACTAATCCTGACAAACAAAATTTTCCGAAAAGGAACAGGATCGTTGCTTCCGTTTGTGATGCCTTAGTGGTAATAGAAAGCGCTCAAAAAGGAGGCTCACTCATCACTGCAGAACTCGCAAATAGCTATAATAAAGATGTGTTTGCAATTCCCGGCAGAACAACCGACAACAAAAGTGAAGGATGTAATTATCTTATAAAAAACAACAAGGCTCAACTTATAACCACTGCCGCAGATCTACTTTATTTAATGAATTGGAATGAAGGTGAAAAGCCTATCCGTAAAAAACAACGTGAGCTTTTTATTGATCTGACCGACGCTGAAAGAACGATCATAAATATCCTGAATGAAAAAGAAAACAGTTCCATTGATGAACTTTATTTTAAAAGCGGACTTAGCAGCAGTATGGTTGCCCAGGCCCTGCTGATGCTGGAAATGAATGGCCTGGTATCTTCCCTGCCAGGGAAGATCTACAAAATGCAGTGATCCATCATTCCTGAAACAACAACTACCTAAGTGTTTTACTAACTTCATGCCGGTACATACGACTGATGGGCAACTCCTGCTTTGCGATCCAAACGAGTTCATGATTATAAGACTCCACCTTATCGAGTGCTACAATAAAGGAGCGATGGATCCTGATAAATCTTTCTTTCGGTAACAGATCCTCGAGCGAGGAAATGGATTGCTTTGTGACCACTGTGCTGGTGAAGGTAACCACTTTGATATAATCCTTCAGGCTTTCAACATATAAAATATCCTGTAACGCTACTTTGATCATTCTGCGCTCGCTGCGAAAATTGATAAATTCTGAAGAAGCCTTGATGTTTAATTGCAAGTCTTCGCTTTTTGATTGAGCCAAAGGAGTTTGCATCACCTTGCTTACAGCTTTTAAAAAACGATCAAAGGATATCGGTTTTAATAAATAATCTACTGCATCCAGTTCAAATCCTTCAATGGCGTATTTGCGGTAAGCTGTAGTAAATATTACTTTGGGGGGATTCTTAATTGACCTTATAAAATCAGTTCCTAATAATTCCGGCATCCTTATATCAAGAAAAAGAAGGTCTACCGGATTAACCTGTAAAAAATTAATTGCTTCAACTGCATCATTACAGGTAGCTGCCAATTCCAGGGAGTGGACTGATGTGATGAATTTTTTTAAAACTTCTAGTGCCGGCGGTTCATCATCTACTGCCAGGCAGATTATTTTTTTCTCATTCATGCTGGGTCGATTGAAGTTTACTTGCGGTTGCCGGGTTTGCATCCTGCAAAGAAAGCCGTTGCAGGAAAACATGTAAATGAACAACAAAACTATTATTGACCGATGCTATTTTTAAAAAATGTTTTCCTGGATAGATCAGTTGTAATCTTTGCTTTACATTGGCCAAGCCTATCCCACCCCTCCCATTTGTGGCAGTTGCAAGCATAGGCATGCTGTTACTCAATTCAAATTCAAGCTGGTCTTCTTTAACCAGTATGAGCAATTTGATCCATTGTTTACCTCGTGTCAGGCTTACTCCGTGCTTGAAACAATTTTCAACGAAAGGAATCATTAGCAATGGTGCTATCAGCTTATGTTTATAATCACCTTTTATGTTTACCTGCAGATCAAGGCGGTCGCCATAGCGAACTTTTTCCAACCCAATATAATCGTTCAACAACTGGATTTCTTTTTCGACGGGCACAAAATTTTTCTCTCCCTCTGTGATTATATAATCTATCATCCCGGATAATTTGTCAACCAGATCAGCAGCCTGTGGTGAAGCCGTTAAAGTAAAGGAATAGATGTTATTGAGCGTATTAAAAAGAAAGTGTGGATGGATCTCGGCTTTCAACAATTGTAATTCTGCCAGCTTATTTTCACGCTGCAACATTTCGGTTTCTCTTTGCTTCCCGGACCAATCTTTATAATATTTTGTTGCCAGCATCACGCAACATGCCGGAAGCACACCGGTGAAATTAATATTGGAATAAAAAGAGAAGAACTTTCTTATAAACGGGGTGATGGGGGGGCTGGTATTACTTATACTTTTAACAATCATACCAGGATATTTATACAAGGGCGTTAAGAAAAAATAATTTAACCAGTATAGGATGAAAACAAATACCGACAAGAAGATAAAGAACTGTAAGAATTTCTTTTGAGGTATGAACCTGGGAACCAGGTAATACACTGTAACATAACAGAAAAGTATATGCGAAGGGATCCTGGTGAGGGCACGCAACAGCTGATAGGCTACGAGATCACCGATCCCCACCGGTCCCGGTTTAAAATTTGTCAACTGTACCGTAGCGGAGAATGTGAGCCATCCTAACCAGAAGATTAGGTGGCGAAGGAACCGGTATCGGCCCTTATTAAATGTCAGGTCATGCAGGTTCATAATAATGTTCCCCTCCTGTTTTCGTTGGTGTAAGTGAACCAGGCCCGGTATCTAACATGAGTCGCATTGAGAAGAAACCATTTTCTGAATGTGTTTCTAATGTGTGCCTGTTTGGGTATAATACCTTTATCCTGTGTAAGGCCTGGTTTAACCCGGTGTTTTGTCGCGGGATACCATTTATATTTTCATAATAACCGTTGCAGCTTAATCTGAATTTGAAATCTTTTGTTTCACTATCCATCTTGATCTCGATGGTAAGTTTTTGCTGCAGTGATATGAGGAATTGTTCGCAACAATGTTGAACGAGTGCGAGGAGTACCAACGGCGCAATACTTTTGCCGGCCGTATCGCCCTTTTCTTCCAGGCTTATAAGGATCCGGTTCCCATAGAAAGTTTTTTCTAGATCCAGGTAATCTTTCATCATTATTAACTCCTCCTCAAGTGGGATCAGCTCTTCTGCACTTTCATACAAAATAAAACTTAACAGGTCGGATAATTTTAATATTACTGCGGGCGATTTTGTTGAGCGGCTGCGGATAAGGGCAGAAATATTTTGCAATGCATCTGAAAGAAAATGTGGATGAAAACTCGTCTTGATCAGTTGAAGTTCAGTGTTGATCATTTGCCTTTGCAGGTCTTCATTTTCCTTTCGTTTCAGATGACGCACTTTCAATAGC
>JBDSDG010000145.1:0-12794 GCA_039920685.1 Ferruginibacter sp. | reverse complement strand
AAAGTATTTTGGGATGCTGATGAAGAAAACCTACTGATATCAGATAACCAGACTAGGATTTACAAAAATAGTTCCCCTAAAGAAAAGGAATTATACATGAAAATAGCGTGGAACAAAACAATTTAGTTTACTTCAAATTTTTCGCCAAAACGAATATGTGTATTTGTAGAAGGTCCATTGCTATGATCTCAAAATTTGTATCCTTCATCAGGATTTTAACCAGGTTTGCATCAAAAACATGATGGTGCATGCACCTATTCTCAATGTTGTTATAGATTCTCTTTCTTAACTCCTCATTTGAAGAGATGCCTGCATCCATTGTTCTGTCATGCAACAGCAATGATTCTTCAAAATGGGTTTCGTCAGTTTCAGGTGTATTATTTTTGTGATCTGATAACAGGTGTTCGATCGTCGTGACCGGCCTGTTATGATCAAAGGTTTTTTCCTTGTTTGGAAGCACCAATAAAAGATATCCATCCTGCTTTACGATCCGCTTCCATTCATAAAGTGCTTTAATTGGATTTGCAAAATGTTCCAGGTTATGACAAGAAAGAACGAAATCATAAGTATTATTTTTTATTCCCGACAAGTTATCACCTGCTGAAATGAATTGATGTCCTGGTAATTTCCCCTTTAAATATTGATATGTATTTCCTTCAATAAGTTTGCCTTCCCAAACTGTATCATTGCTAAAATTGCAGCCATCCAATTCTTTTATTGTTGCATAAACAGGAAGCAAGCCTTTACCTGTAAATATTTGACTGGGGCCACCTATCTCGATCCCCTTTAAGCCTTTTAATGCCTTCACATATTCAGATGCATTATGTAAGTGCTTTGGAAAGTATTGCCTGATTTTATTCTCGAGTTTTTTCAACATTGATACAAAATTAAAATAAAATTACTGTAATGTTTGAATGACGCCCATGACTTTATCTCTCTAAAAGAGCAAAAAAGTCAAATGGCATAAGTGCTATAGCCATACATTTGTAGCATATATGAATCCTTTCATCTCTATATGTATTCCTGCATATAAAAATTCGAATTACCTGGAAGTTTTATTTCGGTCAATTGCAATACAAACATTCAAGGACTTCGAAGTAATAGTGAGTGATGATAGCCCCGGAGAAGACGTTGAGGGTATATGCAAGAAATATGCGTCCGTGTTTCCTTTACATTATGGCAGGAATACAATCCCAAAAATGTCACCGGCAAATTGGAATGAATCAATACGGAGATCGAGCGGTAGATGGATAAAATTGATGCATGATGATGATTGGTTCTCATCAGACAATAGTCTCGCATCATTTGCTGAGGCGGCTCGGAATCAGCAGGCGGCCTTTATATTTTCGGGATTCTGGCTGTATGAGAATGGCGACAAAAAAAGAAATTATATCATTGATGCTTTTACTGAAAGATCTTTGCGTTCCTCTCCGTTACATTTGTTTAAACAAAATTATATAGGCCATCCAAGTACCACCTTAATTAAAAATATCAGGAGTGAATGGTATGATGAGCGAATTAAATGGGTTGTTGATATTGAATTTTATATCCGGTGTTTGAATGAAAGCGACTTCTATTGCCTTAAACAACCACTTGTAAACATTGGAACAGGTAGTGAGCAGATCACAAAACAGGTTTTTAGAAAGATCGAAGTGGAAATACCTGAGAATATTTATCTATTAAATAAGCTGGGGACCGCCATATTAAAAAATATGGTCGTTTATGATTATTATTGGAGGCTTTTAAGAAACGTGAAGATTCGAAAGATGAAGGATATTACTGATCATTGTAAAAGCATGGAAGTGCCTGCAGAAATAAAAGCTATGGTAAATTTCCAGAGAAATATTTCTTTACAGGTTCTTAATGTTGGTTTGTTCTCAAAAACATTAATGGCAATTTTTTATTTCCGATTCTTATTTCTTAACAAAAGGAACGTAAACACCAGTACAACAGTAAAAGATCATTCATGAAAATTGTTGTCAATTGTTGGTTACTCAGGAATAAAAGCATTGACGGCATCGGCTACTTCACTATAAACACCATCCAGCGAATTGCCAGGAATAATCCGGCTGATTCATTCATCCTACTGTGTGATAAAAATTTCACCGAGCATTACTTTGATCTGCCAAATGTTACAATAGAAAGAATATTTCCTCCGTATCGTCATCCATTGCTGTATATTTTTTATATGGAGATGGTTGTACCGGGATTATTGAGGAAACATATGCCTGACCTGTTCCTTGCAGTAGAAGGGATATTATCACTTTCAAGTTCCTGCAAACAGCTTGCGGTTATCCATGACCTTAATTTTGAGCATCATCCTAAAAACCTGGCTTTAAAAAACAGGTTGTATTACCGTTTTTTTTATAATCGATTTGCAAAAAAAGCTTCACGAATTGCAACCGTTTCTGAATATAGCAAGACAGATATTAGCAGTCTTTATAAAATACCAGCTGATAAGATAGATAATGTTTTAAGTGGGATCAATAGTTCTTTACGTATTTCGTCAGCAGAGGAAAAGAATGCTGCCAGGAAAAAATACAGTAATGGCTTGCCTTATTTCTTTTTCGTTGGCTCTGTTAATCCCAGGAAGAACATGTTGAGGTTATTGCAGGCATTTGACCAGTTTAAAAAAACTACGAACAGCAATTTTAAGATGGTGATAACCGGGGCCGTAGTATTAAAAAAGTCAGATATACTGAAGGCCTGTGAAAACAGTCCCTATAAAAATGACATACTATTTACCGGGCGGTTAACAGAAGAAGAACTTCAAAAAGTATTCGGTGGGGCATATGCGCTCACGTTTGTGCCGGTATTTGAAGGGTTTGGATTGCCTATTGTAGAGGCATTTGAAGCTGGTATTCCCGTGTTGGCCTCAAATGTTACTTCGCTTCCTGAAGTTGCAGGAGATGCAGCCATTTACGCAGATCCTTTTGATGTAGATAGCATTACTGAGGCAATGGTTAAGTTATATGAAAATAACGATGGATTATGCAATGACCTTATTCAAAAAGGATATCAACGGAAACAGCTTTTTTCGTGGGATAAAACTGCCGCACTACTTTGGGATAGTATGCAGAAGGCCATTGATAATATTTAAGTGCCTGATAAGATCCGTTTGACTTTTTGAGCGATACTGCCCCAATAAAAATGATCGTAAAAGCTTTGAGGGATAACCTCCTGGATATCGATATTCATTATTGCATTTGCGAATGATATCCAGTCATTGTCATTGACAACAAATAATTTTTTACCTGTGATATGCACTGGAACACCAATAGCACCGCTTGCTGAGCTCACGCATGAAAGGCCATATCCCAGGGCTTCTACTAATTTGGTTTTTATACCGCCACCATCTGTGACAGGATTTATAAAAATGTCTGCGCCTTTAAAATAAACATTTATATCATCAACAAACCCGGCATAGATTATATTTTGTGTTGCATAGCTTTTCAGTTCTAAGTATTGTAAAGGCAAAGCCTTTCCACAAATAATTATTTTATAATTATTATCCTGTTGAAGAAGGAGAGGGTTGATCTGCATTAATATAGCCTCAACAGCATCCAGGTTAGGCTTATAATCAAGTGTTCCATTAAACAGTAGTATTTTATCGTGATCATCGATAGGATGTAATGACTGCAAAAGTTTCCTGGAAACTCGTTTTTCATTTATTGAAGTTGCAAGGTTACGTTCAAATCCATAGGTAATGGTATGAGATATTTCAGGCTCGACTTTATAATTATTAATCGCAAACTCACGGTCCTCCTCGCTGATAAAGAAATTGATATCAGCTTTTCTGTAGGTGATCTTTTCATATTGCCACAATATCTGCCACCACCATTTTCCATTGCTTTTAAAACGTTCCGACTCAATATTGTGTGAGTGCACAACAAGCTTAATATCAGAAAATAATTTTAGAAGTATACCAAGCCAACCATAATAAGGATGTTCAATAACCAGGTGTGTGCACTTATTTTCTTTGAGTATCCTTTTTATTTTAAAGAACAGTAAAGGATCAATATATCGCAGAGAAGAATTGCCTAATAATCTTAGGAAATTAATTTTGGGTTCAGTTGGCAGGTCGTTGTTCCTTGTCGTGATAATTGTTACTGGTACGATCCTCGCCAGGAATGAATAAAAAAAAGCTATTCCTTTCTGGCCTCCCATTTTCGCAGGGAAAACCTTATAGGAAACAAGAGCGGCTATATGTATGTTTGATATTTCGTCATTCATAAGCAATTACCATAAATATCCGGTCACCTTTAAGGATATTCTTCCGTGGTTTTATTCTTCCTGATATAATATACAATGCATGATATAAGTATGAGCATCAGAAGCCAAACCGATATGTTACTTATATTCTTGCCAAGATAAAATACAGAAGGCTCAAATTTAAATTCAATGGTATGTTTACCAGCAGGAACTATCATCGCACGCAACACATAATTCGCCTTGAAGTAATCTGAACCCTTTCCGTCCACAGTTACTTTCCAGTCCTTATAGAATATTTCACTGAATACTGCCAAACGGTTTCCTGCAGCAGAGCTTTCATATGTGATCGCATCGTTGTCGAACGTTTTTATCCTGATTATATCGCTACTATCCGCAGGTGTAAACGCAGTTACTTTCAGCTTGTAACTTTCATCAACAATGGCAGTATCCTTTGGCGAAAAATTATTCAAGGCCTTCATTTCTTCAACAGGACCCTTTACATACTTAACCGCATCAACAAACCAGGCGTTACCTAAAGCTCCCGGGTTTAATGAAGCAACTACTTCATTGCCCTGTTGCTGGATAATGTATTTTGTATTCAACATATTGATGACGGCCAGGTTTGGTGAACCGTTTAGCTGGTGGGCCATGAGGTCGTCATAGATACCAAGCTTGGCAGGGTGGTATCCACCTATCGATTTATGGTAATAAGATGTTTTAGATTCATCCAGGCCTGTTGTGGTATTGAACACCCTGTAATTTGGATCTTTGTCCGCCAGGATCATTTTATCAGCATTTGTCATTGGGAATTCGCTGGATTCATATTTTTCCTTGCTGTCAAAACTTTTGTCATTCAGGTATTTCATTCCAAAACTCAACTGATCTATTAAGGAGGTAAGTGTGATACCTGCCACCATGATCATCATGTTGATCTTATTCTTCATATAAAAGAATATCAACGCTGCAGCGATCAGCACATAAAAAAAAGAGCGCATTATATCCGAAAGCAATAAGGAGGCCCTGTCTTTTTCAAGTGCACGCAAAAAATCTCTTGAGGCTTTTGGCGCGGATGGATCACCTTTAAAATTTGCGACCATTCCTTCATAAACCTGGTTATCCCTCTCCGGCTTATAATTTTCGTCCAGTGCCCCTAATTTTTGCTGTAGCAACGGATCTTTAGCATTGTACAACTCATTGAATTTATTAGTGCGTAGTTTATTCTCATTAGTAAAATCACTTGTTGCATAGAATCCAATCGCAATTATAAAAACAATACCTGTGGCTATCAATCCATATTTGAATTTTTTCCAGGCATCCTGGTCATCCCTGTTAGCGATCTTATTAATTACCAAGGCTGCACCAATCGGAAACAATAATTGCGGCATTACCAAAGCCATTGTAGGCACACGGAATTTATTGTACAATGGAAAATAATCGAACATAAAATAATTGAATGCTGGTAAATTATTTCCGAGGGAGAGTAATAAACCCAACATACTTCCTGCGAAGATCCACCACTTGTGCCTGTTGTCTAAATAGAACATGCTTAGTATAAAAAGGAAGCACATAACCGCGCCGAGATATACCGGACCATTTGTGAAAGGTTGCTTGCCCCAATAAATATTGGAACTTGCATAACTGACTGCCTGGTCTCCTGCACCAAATGTTTCCGACAAATACTTAACTGCATTCGCATTTTCATCCAGGATCGGGAACTGGTATACGTCTCCATCTCTTTCAGCCTGGTGGTTTCCGTAGCCCTGAACACCAGGAAACATAAGGCTTAACAACTCTGACCTTCCATAGCTCCATTGAAAAGCATAATCTTTGCTAAGGCCTTTTGTCTTTCCATCCGCAACCTTGTCTTTATTATTCGATGTGCCATCCATTACAAGCTGTCCGCCCCGTTTGGAGTCTTTTGCATAATCATAAGTTGTGAGCAAGATGATCGCATTCACAGCTATTCCAATGAGTGCTGCAATAGCCATCAGTCCAATACTTTTTAATAAGTGATCTGTTTGTTTAGACCGTATGAATTGAATGGAATATGAAATGGTCATGATCGCTAATACAAGGAATAGATAATAGCTGATCTGCTGATGGCTTTGTGCAATTTGCAATGCCGTAAATAAGGTGGCAAGTGCGAAGCCGAGAAAATATTTTTTATCGAATATGAGAATTACAGCGCCGATAACTGCAGGTGCGTAACCAAGCGCTAACATTTGTGTATTGTGACCTGCGGTAATTATAATAGGGGAAAAGCTGCAATATGCATATGCCAATGCCCCAAGTATGGCAATGTATGGCCTAATACGCAGGCAAATACATAAGAAATAAAAAGATATACAAGCAAGAAAGAAAAAATTCAAAGGTTGCGGTAACCAAAGTTGAAATGTACCATCAATGTATCCTAATGGTGACCATGAACCTTCTAATGCAACCTGGTATGCAGGCATCCCGCTGAACATGCTTGTTAACCATAAAGGAACATGTCCATGATGTTCCTTATATAAATAAGATTGATGACTCATTCCCTGCCAGCTACTAACATCGCCTTGTTTCAGCACAACATCATGCTCAAGTGCCGGCTTGCAAAATATAACAGCAACCAACAAAAATATTCCTATTGCTATCAGGTGAGGAACAAGCTTTTTAAAAGTGGGATTCTTCATACTAAGTTGTTGTACCGGCAAATTAAGGTTAAAAATTTTTATAATAAAAAAGCAGCACAAAATTGTACTGCTTTTAAATATAAGTTGAAGATATTAATTTGACTTGGCCAGGTTGTTTTGAGTGATCATTTTATTCAACACTTTTACTGATTCATCAATATAGATATCATCACTGCGTACTTTTAACCATTGTTTGTTTTTGTCCATTTTATCCTTATCGCTGCTGATCATTTCTGTATCCGCCTGGAGGGTTTTCATATCCATTGGCGCCGGAAGCTTATAAAGCGTTTCAATATGCTTTACAACATCCTTTAATTGCTTTTGCTCCGTTTTATACTTAACCACGTTCAATGAATACTCTTTATCGTTATATTTTTCCAGCCATTGAACATCCGTCCTGATCTTGGAAAAAACTGTGCTTTGGATTACCGCCTGGTTAACACTGCTTACAAGTGCAGATGTGCCTGTTTCTGTCCATGTTTTATAGTCGGCTTTTTGTATCTCGTCCCACTTTAAAGCATTTGGATTATCCTTCTCCCTGAACTTTAAATATTCAAGCCTGTCTGGAAGCACAATATCAGGAACAACGCCTTTCAGCTGTGTTGCATCTCCGTTGATCCTGTAAAATTTTTGTAGTGTAAGCTTCACCGTGCCAAGGTCGTCGGCCTTTTTTGTGGTGAATAAAGGATTTTCGCTTTCAGGATTCAGCGGTATATTACGCTGAACGGTTCCTTTGCCATATGTTGAAGTGCTTCCGATGATCACACCGCGTTTATAATCCTGGATTGCTGCAGCAAAAATTTCTGAAGCAGAGGCGCTTGTTTCGTCTACCATTACCGCCAATGGCCCATCATACTGTATCATCTTATCCCGGTCACGCAATACGTTTGCTTTCTCATCCCTGCCTTTTACCTGGCATATCGGGCCATCTTCAATAAAGAGTCCCGCCATTTGAACAACATCATACAAAGATCCGCCACCGTTTCCCCTGAGATCCAGAATGATACCATCAACTTTTTCTGCTTTAAGCTTGTCGATTTCTTTAGCAACATCCGCTGCGCACCGAGCTCCGTTAGGACGCTCAAAATCCGCATAGAACTCAGGCAGATAAATATAGCCGATCTTATTCTCACCTTTTATGATAGCAGACTTAGCATAAGTATCTTCTAATTTTATGTCGTCGCGGAGAATAGCAATGACCTTAATAGTGCCATCTAATTTTTTCACGGTTAACCTTACTTCGGAACCTTTTTCTGCGCCACGTATCAGCTTAACTGCGTCTGTAACGGCATAACCTGTAACATCCACAGGTTCAGATTTACCCTGGGCCACTTTAAGGATCTCGTCGTCTTCTTTCAACTCTCCTGATTTCCATGCAGGGCCACCACTGATAAGACTGCCGATCTTGATCTTGCCATCATCCTCTTTAAGTTGAGCACCTATACCAAAGAATCTTCCGCTCATTGATTCATTAAAAGAACGAAGGTCAACAGGAGGGAAGTAAGTTGTATGTGGATCCATTGTGCCGGTTATGGCATTTACAAAGGTGCTAAAATTTTCATCCGCTGATTCCCTGCTTTTTTTAGTTGAAAAGTATCTTTCAATGGTCTTTCGTGTGGCTTCTCTTGCTTCTCTTTCAAGCGTAGAGTCGGCCTTTATTTTATAATCCTTTTTGTCTTTGTTTTTTTCTCTCTCTTCCTGCATATCAACATATTTTCCAAGAGCCATGAACTTTAACCTCTTTCTCCAATTATCCTGCCTTTCAGCTTCCGTTTTTGCAAAGCTCATTTTGTCACCATCCATTACAACAGTTTCATCTTTTGAAAAATCAAATGGCCTGGAAAGAATATCTGCATATAAACCTGAAACTTCGTTTAGTCTTTTCAGGTATACTTCATTGATCGCATAAAAAGATTCAAGATCGCTGCCATGGATCTCGTCATCAATTTTCTGTTCAAATTTTTTGAATCCTTCAATGTCTGTTGAAAGAAATATATTTTTTTCACCGTCAAGATCTTCAGTAAACTTCTTGAGGACAGATTTGCTGAAGGCGTCATCAATTTTCTTAGGACTAAAATGACCTTCTTCCAATAGCACTCCAACATTACGAAGTATCTTGGAATACCTGCTTTTTGGGTTATCATTCTCATTTTTCCCTTGTGTTTGGAAAGCAAAAAAGAAACTGGTGGCAATAAGCACCAGAGCGACAGGAATAAATTTTTTACTCATAATGAAATCAGCAATTTTTTGCATTGTGTAAAAATAATGTAAAATAGAATGAACCCATTTATCGTTAACGTAATATTCGCAATAATGTTTTGTTAAACGGAGACCATGCGAAAAATAGTGATAAGTGGTATATGAGGGGCAAAAAAAATGTCCCGAAGATATCTCCGGGAGAAGGTTTGGGGAAATCGAAGGGGCTCGAACCCCCGACCCTCAGAATCACAAATGAGCACTCAATTTTGGGATGTTTTAAAATGCTTGCTGGTATTGTCTTTCAAAAACGCCCTGTTTATTGAAGAGCTATTTATTTTACATTTTAAACACTTTTTATTGTCCTGTAACCATTCTACCGCTGGGTTAAAGGTGCTCGCATTCATATTTCCAGTAAGGCACTGGTTATTACCAGCCATTTGTTCTAAGTATGGTAATCAATAAATGGGATGCAAATAATGGAAGCTTAAGCATTTGCCAATCCAGAAAATGCCGTAATTTAATCCAGACGTTTTAAAACTTCTTTCTTCCAAATCTTATAAGTCTCTGGACTTAGATGCAATCCGTCCTCCTGAGCGTATTGGGGTAAAAGAAAATTATTTTCCGATAAATAAGGGTTCATATCTATGATCTCAATTCCTTTCAGTAAGCAAATACTTTTAATTTGTTTATTCAACATTGTTACTGATTTGTTTAAAGAGCCATCTATGTCAAATACTTTAGTAGTGTGTAAAACAGAAAACATAATAGGCCTAATTCGATTTTTTATCAATGTATCAATGATCTGGGTTAAATTTTTAATCGTCGAACTTATAGGCACATGAAATTGCAAATCATTAATTCCTCCCTCTATAAAACAAACTTTGGGTTTACAATTTATAACAGTCTGAATCCGATTTAAATATCCTTCCGTGACGTCACCTCCAATTCCTCTATTTGCAACGTCACATCTGTCTAGTAATTCCCCCCACTCAACGTAATCTACCAGCGAATTACCGAGCATAACGATATTGTTTTGCTTGTTATACAAGGGATAATAAGTGACAGCGTATTGATATCTGACATTGCTTTTATAATTATGAATTTCAGTTTTTAAAAGAGTATGTTTATATACTGCTGAGTTTCTTCCCAAATAGAAGCAGATACCTGATATAGCAAGTATAACAAATACACGTTTCATGTCATTTTGATTTATATTGATGCCAAATAAAATTTCTCATCTATTGCGTATTTGGCAAGCAACTGTCTTTCCAAAAAGCCAGGCAATACTTAAACAAGTATGCAGAACAATTTCTGCTATTAATAATAAAAGTGCCCTAATTTGGACACTTTTTTGGACACTTATTAAAATCAAATCCAGGGTTAAAGAGTTCTAAAATATTTGAAACCCTTACTGGTAGGTCCTTCGGAGGAGGGTAATCGAGGGGGCTCGAACCCCCGACCCTCAGAATCACAATCTGATGCTCTAACCAACTGAGCTACGACTACCATTTTATTGATGCAAAAATATATAAAAACTTCAGTCATACAAAATTACATTTTGAACACCGCGAGTTATTCACCTATTTTTGCCGGCAAATTTTATCATGCATATCATACAGTTTTTTGTGATCATTTTTTTATCAGCTTTTACCGGCTGGCTGATCTCTTTTCTGGTCATAAAAATGCTCTTATCACCATCAAAAGCAATAACCTTTTTTGGCATTTCGATTCAAGGATTGATACCTGCAAATAAAGATCGTATTGCTAACGGCACAGGCCAGTTGGTTCAAAAGGAATTTTTGAACTATAAGGGATTTGAAGAAAAATTGTCTGATCCATCATTGCTTGCAAAACTAAAACCTGAAATTGAAGCACATGTTGAACACTTTTTAAAAGAAAAACTTAAAGCTGTTTTTCCATTATTATCTCAATTCATGGGAGAAAAAACACTCACACAATTCAAGACCGCTTTTCTATTGGAGATAGATAACCTCCTACCGATTATGATCAAAAATTATTTGGGTGGATTAAAAAGCGATCTGAAACTGGATACGATTATTGCTGAAAGAATAAGTTCAATTCCTACGGCAGAAGTTCAGCGTTTCTTATATTCAAATGCTAAGAAACAGATCAGGAATTTACAGATAGCCTGTAGCGTTATTGGCTTTTTGATAGGGTTGATAACGGTAGGGATATTAGTTGCGATGTAAGCTGAAAGATATAAGCATCAAGCTATAAGCTATACCCCAAACTTTAAACTTCAACCTCAAACCTCAAACCCTAAACCTGCAACCTTCCAACCCGCAACTATTTTAAAGATACCTTTCTTCAATTATAGTTTTATGATGATTCAAGTGACCGACGTTTACAAATCCCATTGCAAGCACGGTCATCGCGTTGTTGTTTGCAATGCCTGATAATTGAAGTGCTTCATCGGGGAAACTATCATACAACATTTTGGTGCTGAGCCTGACTGCTTTTAATTCATCGCAGAGTTCTTTCCAGCTTCTTTTATTTGCATTGGAGTTCGCCGCATAATCGTTCTCTTCAAAAGATGGCAACGATGATTTTTCTTTTCTTGCAAAACAAAGAGCCCTGTAATTAAAGATCCTTTCGGCATCGATCAAGTGCTGAAGCAGTTCTTTCAATGACCATTTCCCCGGGGCATAGCCACTATTGGTCTTTTCCTCAGGAATAGCATCAAAGAATGTATCCACTAAATGCTGCTGATTTACGAAAGCCCTGGTAAGATCTTCTTCATTTACCTTGCTGATGTAATTGTGAAAATAGGAAGGGTATGTTCCCTGGATCGGTTTTGGCATATAATAGTTTTGTGCAAAAATAAACCGCAGGTAAATAAGTTTGTAAAAACTTATACCTGCTGCAAGAAACAATTTAAATAAAGGCTTAACCGACCTTGCTTTTTTTCATTTTAGGTTTAGGAAGTTCCGTTTTTGGCTTTACGGTTTTAAGGGTGCCTGCGAGTTTTACTGCTTCATAGGCATTTACAAGTCCGCCGGTTCTGCAAAGCTCATTCAAATACACTTTTTCATCTGTGCCCGGTATGTTTACCTTTTCAGCTGGTGCAGTTGCAGATTTTTCAATTACGAATTTCAGTTGCTGCGGGGTGAGTGTAGGATAATGCTCAAGGATCAATGCCGCAACACCTGCAACAACTGGGCATGCCATACTCGTTCCGCTTGCATTGCCATAAGTTGTTCCACCGGGAATGGTGGAGTAAATTCCTACACCAGGAGCAAAAAGATCTACCTCCGCTTTACCATAATTACTAAAAGATGCTGTGAGACCGCCATTCTTCATATTGCCACTAGCCCCTACAGTTATCACATTTGTTGCCCTGCCTTTTCCATCAATAAAGACCGGGTTAGGAAAATAATATGCAGTATCCACATTTTGAGCATCATTTCCGGCCGCATGAACCAATAAAACTCCTTTGGCTTCAGCATAGCGCAAAGCATCATCTACCCAATGTTTTTCAGGAGAAAATTCCTTACCAAAGCTCATACTTATGATCCTTGCCCCATTGTTAACAGCATAGCGGATCGCATTGGCGATGTCTTTATCATGTTCATCGCCATCAGAAAACGCACGTATCATCATGATACGTACATTGTCAGCAATACCTTTTATTCCTTTATCGTTATTCCGTGACGCAGCAATTATGCCTGAGCAATGAGTTCCATGAAAGGG
>JBDSDG010000144.1:0-4212 GCA_039920685.1 Ferruginibacter sp. | reverse complement strand
GGATACTTTATTATCTATGCGGGCGATAAAGACGATCCAGGAAAAGAATGGAGAGCCTGGCTGCAACCGGTATGTGATCAGTCAATGCAACAGCGCACTGAACGTAATGGAAGTATTTGGGCTATTGTTATTGAGCGGTTGGGAAAAAAGATCATTAAAGGTTGATATTGTTCCCTTATTTGAAACTGTGGATGACCTTGAACAATCCGCAGAAATCATGGAAATGCTTTTTTCAGATGATACTTACCGGGAACATATCCGGTTTAGGAACAATTCCCAGACCATCATGGTGGGATTTTCAGACGGTACCAAGGATGGCGGTTACCTCATGGCAAACTTTAGCATCTACATAGCAAAAAAAGAATTGACCGCAATTGGAAAAAAATATTCAATTGATATTATTTTCTTCGATGGAAGGGGAGGCCCTCCTGCAAGAGGTGGAGGAAAGACGCATAAATTCTATGCATCCATGGGAAAAGATATTTCCAATAAACAGATCCAGCTTACTATCCAGGGACAAACGATCAGTTCGGCCTTTGGTAACACGGATGCTGCACAATTCAATATGGAACAACTGATCACCGCAGGGATCACAAACAAGGTATTTTCCTCAAAACAGGATTCACTTACAGCGGAAGGTGAGATCTTGTTTAAACAAATATCAAGGATCAGCCTTGAAAAATACCTTGCATTAAAAAATAATGACCACCTTATCGGTTACCTGTTGAATATAACCCCGATCAGGTATTACAGCGAAACTAATATTGCAAGCAGGCCCGCCAACCGGAGTGCCATAGAAGACTTTTCGCTGAAAGATCTTAGGGCTATTCCTTTTGTTGGTGCATGGAGCCAGGTGAAGCAAAACGTTACAGGATATTATGGTGTAGGCACAGCATTAAAACGAATGGAAGCAAATGACAAATGGGATGACCTCGTTCTGTTTTATAAAAATTCGGTGTTTTTTAAAACGCTGATTGACAATTGTGAGATGAGCATGCAAAAATGTTTTTTTCCGCTTACAAAGGTACTTTCGAAGGATCCGGAATTTTCTGAAATATGGAATGATATCCATGACGAATTTCAATTGACCAAACAATACATTCTCAGGCTTTCCGGGCATGAAGATCTGATGGTAGATTATCCCGTAGAACAATTGTCAATATCAATGCGGGAGAAGATCGTGTTACCGATCACAACGATACAGCAATATGCACTATCGGAGTTGAGAACGGTAAACAACACTCCTGTTAAGCCGGGAGTGCTGGAGAAATTAATAATCAGGTGTTCTTTTGGGATCATTAACGCCGGAAGAAATTCTGCATAATCATGTGCAAAACGAATAAAAATTGTGCATAAATACCATTGAATAAATTTGGATTCCGGTATTCAATAATTGTATATTTGAATTACAATGATGAGCGATAGTACCTTCAAAAAGTATTAGAGCAATTCAGAAAAGAGCATCGGGTATAAGTATATTTTAACTAAGTGATTAGTAATGATAGAAAAAAACTTGATGCTTTTTTTATGCATATAGGTGATCGATGACATGGTAGCTATAGTTACACTTTACTATGAAAAACAGGAAGCCTGCACATTGTCCAATAATCAATGATCGTTTTCACTATGTCCTTTAATTCTTTATAGGTATTATTTTTTTGAAAAAATCCCTGGACGGTAAGATTTTTATAAGCTTCGTTTACGGCATACTGTGAGACAAAGGTTGTATAAAAAATAAAAGGTATCGATCGTGCCCGCATATCTGCATTACTATCTATTTCCCGCTTGAATTCAATTCCATCTTGTTTGGGGAGATTAACATCGCAAAATATGAGGAAAGGTTCAAGAGCAGTTGTCTTAAGATAATCAAAGGCATCGGGGCCGTTATCAAAAAAAACAAGTTCATTTTTTACTTCTGCATCATTCAATGCCTGTTCTAATGTTTGCTGATCATCCGGATCGTCTTCAACAATAATAATGGGCCCGTCTTTCGCCATAAAAATATATTTTTAGGATAATAAAACAATAATCATGCTAATTCAATTTACAAAAAAAATACTGTGCAGTTGATCCTGGGATACACGAGTTTTATAAAATGTTATCAACCCTGGTGGATAAAATGTTTTTAAATGAATCCAAGAATACCCTCAGTTGAAAGGAAGTAAATGGAGATCGGTTAAAATAAGCGTTCCATAATTTGTATATTTAGCATCTTAACAAACTATGCTATCAAACAACGATATACTAAAAAAACTACGTGTTGCGCTTTCATTACGAAACGACGACATCATTGAAATACTTTCATTGGTTGATTTTGAAATAACCAAAGGTGCGCTTGGAGATCTTTTCAGGAATGAAGACCATCCCGGGTATGTAGAGGCAGGAGACCAGATCTTGCGGAATTTTTTGAATGGCCTGGTCATTTACAAACGAGGCAAACTGCCGGATGCAAAAAATGATCAGTAGCTTATGGCAACGTTATTTTAGGTGGCAGATCAAAAGCGATCGCTTCATGCTCAAAATGTCCTTTATGGGAACCATCACAAAAAGGCTTGTTTTTAGATAGGCCACACCTGCATACACTTATAATTTCCCTGCCGCCTAAATTATAAATGCCGCCGTTCTTATCTGATATCTCAAAGTCACCTTCAATCTTAAGCGAACCGTTATTGTTCACCGTTATTTTACACTTCGACATTTTATTTTGGTTATAGGTTACGAGATGTTGCTAAGAAACCTCTTATTCATGCATTACCAGGATCGGCAACTTGCTATGATGGGTTAAAGACTTTGTACGGTGAGTTGTTGCTAATAATTTTTCCAGGAATGAATGATTCTTTTGAATGACAATGATCAGGTCTATTTGCATGTCTTGTGCAAACATGCTTAAAGCCTCCTCAACATCAAATAATCTCATGAAATAAAATTCCGGGTTAAATTCTGCAAACATTTGTTTCAATTCTTGTTTTTCTTTTTCATATGGCCCGGTCAAAGAAATATAATGTTCCTTATCTACATTCACAATATGAAGCTGTGGGCTAAAAACCTTAAGGAAATCCTTTATGGGCCCTGACGGAGTTGTATTGTGTGTATTCTTAAAATCAGCTGTGAGCATTACATTTTTAAGAGGATTGATCTGTGCTTTTTCGGGTACTACCAGTACCGGACAAACTTTTCTTGCAACCATTTTTAAAGTATTACTTCCAAAAAAAACTTGGGTCAATGCTGACTTTCCCCTTATCCCCATGATCACAAGATCAGCACTGCGGTGCCTTGCTGCCCTTTCTAATCCATCAACAAAATCATCTTCCATATGAGCCAATATATCTACTGTTACAACAAATTCTTCGATCAACTTGTTTTTTAGTGTTAACAGGTCTGCTTCGGATTGCGCAGCCTCACTGGCTTTTGAATAACTATGGTATAACAGGATGGAAACCCCATAGTGCCCAACCAAAATATTTGCAGCATATCGTGCAGCATGAATTGATGTTTCAGAAAAATCAACCGGGACTATAACAGTGTTCATACTTTTTGGTTTAATTATTTAATATTGATTACAGTAAGGCCACAATTTAGCATATTTAATGAAATATACATGAACAGTATTAACTGATATTCCGTACCTTCGGTATGATAAAAATCAGTTGTTTATCTCAGTGAAAACGAATAATGAAAGCACAAAATAAAATTATTCTAGGTGTTGCGGCCGCAGCACTTACGGGAGTGATCATATATGTTATCAGAAGGAAAAATACCTACCATATACTCAGCACAGTAGCTAACGAAGGATACGAAACAGCCCAGGATATTCTTTTCCCAAGCAAAGGAAAGCGTGACAGGAAACTTCAATACGGTCCGGTAATACCGGACTAATGTCAGCAAAGCGGTCATTTACGCAATAATCAAGTAAAAATGGAAACCCGTCATCAAGATCCGCTTCATGGGATCACACTTGAGGCTATAATAACAAAGCTTTTTCAACACTATGGTTGGGAAGAATTAGGTCAGCGCATCAATATTAATTGCTTTAAAAACGATCCAAACATCAGTTCCAGCCTTACTTTTTTAAGGAAAACGCCCTGGGCCAGGACTAAGGTGGAGCAATTGTATACTAGGTTGATTGCACAAGAACAAAATTTAAAGCGTTCATCATGATCGACCCAGGAAAAGCGATCATGCAGACAAAAAAATGGATCCAGGACGTAGTGG
>JBDSDG010000143.1:0-5122 GCA_039920685.1 Ferruginibacter sp. | reverse complement strand
CTCCAACAGTTATTTTATTTTTACCAGGAAAGAGAGAAATGGAACAATATTTTTATTGCTGATCATTTTATTGCTGATATCTGTTCCGGTGATCTATCCATTCTTAATAAAAGAAAAGATCATTAAGCCGGCGGATATTAATAAAGAGCTCGCCGAATTGCAAATCAGGTCAAAGGACACTAACAGGTATTCCCGGAATGACGATGAAGATCATTATAAGAATTTTCGCCAGCCATATACAGAAAAAAAATATAGCTCAATCCTTACCGTTAAGGGAGTTGTTTTTTATTTTGATCCTAATACCTTGCCCCCGGATGGATGGAAAAAGCTAGGCATCCGGGATAAGACCATTCAAACCATTCAAAATTTTATTTCAAAAGGTGGAAAATTCCGTGAGCCGGAAGACCTTAAGAAAATATGGGGCCTTCACGAAGATCAGATACAGCGATTGCTGCCTTATGTAAAGATCAAAGAAACAGCCGTTGACTTATCCGAAGACAACAAACCTGTTTTCCAGTCAAATAAATATGAAAGAAAGAATCCTCAGCCAATAGATATAAACCTGGCTGATACAATTCAATTTAAAGGACTGCCTGGCATCGGCGATAAGCTATCCAAGCGAATTGTAACATTCAGAGAAAAACTTGGTGGATTTTATTCCATTGACCAGGTTGCAGAAACGTTTGGTCTGCCAGATTCAGTCTTTCAAAAGATAAAGCCATACCTACAGTATAAAACGGAAGAACTAAAACTGATCAATATCAATACAGCTACCATCGATGAATTGAAAATGCATCCTTATATCAGGTACGGCCTTGGCAATGCGATCATACAATATAGGAATCAGCACGGTAATTTTTCAAATATCACTGAATTGAGAAGAATCATGCTCATCAATGATGATTTCTATTCAAGGATCTCAAAATATCTTACCGTAAAATAAATACTTGTGGGCTAACAGTCGTTCGTACCTAACTTTTCCTAAATTGCGCCCTTAATTACAATTATGGATTTTTCTCAAAATGAAATTACCGTCCAGGTAGGCCAGTCAGCGAAGGATTTTGCCTTACAACATATAAAACCGTACCTGATGGAATGGGATGAATCACAGGAATTTCCGGTTAAGATCTTCAAGGAACTTGGTAAATTGGGAATGATGGGAATAATGGTCCCTGAGGCTTATGGAGGAACCGGCCTTGGCTACTTCGAATACAGCACTGTGATCCAGGAAATCTCAAAAGTGTGCGGTTCTATAGGTTTATCGCTTGCAGCCCACAACTCACTTTGCACGGGCCATATCCTGGCTTTTGGAAACGAATCACAAAAACAAAAATATCTTCCAAAACTTGCTACTGCAGAACATATTGGTGCGTGGGGTTTAACGGAAGCAAATACCGGAAGTGATGCAGGCAACATGAGGACGACCGCTGTAAAGGATGGCAACAACTGGGTATTAAACGGATCTAAGAACTGGATCACTCATGGTATATCCGGGGACATTGCTGTTGTTGTTTGCAGAACAGGAGAACCGCGTGCAAAAAATAACTCCACTGCATTTATTGTTGAGCGTGGCACAAAAGGATTCAGCGGTGGTAAGAAAGAAAATAAGCTTGGAATGCGAGCAAGTGAAACTGCAGAAATGATCTTTGATAATTGCATTATCCCTGATGAGAACAGGCTGGGAGAGGTTGGCAGCGGTTTCAAACAGTCAATGAAAGTTTTGGATGGCGGCAGGATATCAATTGCGGCGTTGGGATTGGGAATTGCAAAAGGTGCGTACGAAGCGTCCCTGCAATATGCAAAAGAAAGGCACCAGTTCGATCAGCCGATCGCAAACTTCCAGGGCATATCTTTCAAGCTTGCCGATATGGCTACAAAAATCGCAGCAGCAGAAATGCTCATCAGCCAGGCATGTTACTTAAAAACCAAAGGCTTGCCAATGACCAAGGAGGCTGCCATGGCAAAATATTATGCAAGTGAGATCTCTGTTGAAATAAGTACAGATGCTGTCCAGATATTTGGCGGTTACGGATACACGAAAGACTTCCCGGTAGAAAAATTTTACCGCGATAGCAAGCTTTGTACAATTGGTGAAGGAACCAGTGAGATACAAAAGATCGTGATAGCGAGAGAAGTGCTGGCTTAAGGCGGGAAGCTTAAAGCTATAAGCCGCAAGCTCTACAAGGTATATGCCATTAGCTGTTAGCTATTCACAATTTCAAAATAAAAAAGTATTTTAACCATTCCAAATAAGCTTACAGCTTGTAGCTTATAGCTTACAGCTATCCGTCAAATAGTTGATCCACTGCACCTGCCATCATCGGAAATTTTTCTTTTACAAAATCCTTGATCGTTTCAATTGCCTTTGCTGCCTGGTCTTCTGATAATCCTGCTTTTTCTTTTAATTGATTTATTAATTCTTCCATGATGGTTTTTTATTTATAATAATGAGTAGAGATCGGGGAATAAAAATACAACACATTATTCAGTATCATACCTGTCTACACGTTCTATACCGGGTAATGCAAGCAATTGATCTACCAGGTTATCCAATTCTTCCTTATCGTGCACAAAAACTTTTACATTGCCTTCAAAAATGCCTTCGTTCGCTTCAATGGTCATTGCAGAAATATTCACCTTTAATTCACCGCTGATAAGGTTCGTTATTTTATGGATCACACCTACATCATCGAGACCAATGATCTTTAAACCCGTTAGGAATGATATCTCTTTATTCTTTGCCCATTTGGTTTTCACTACACGGTGACTGTAATTTGCAAGTAATCTTGCGGCATTCGGGCAATTGGTTCGGTGTATCTTAAGGCCTTCACCTGTAGAAATGAAACCGAATACATCGTCCCCGGGTATTGGCTTACAACAGTTAGCCAAAGTGTACATGATTCGGTCGCTGCTTTCTCCAAAGATGATCAGCTCAGCATCTTTATCTTTCTTATTTACCTGCCTTGAAGGGATCTCGGTATGTTCATGTTTTTCTTCTACAGGCTTCACAGGCTTTGGTGCTATCAATTTATCACCATGAACTGTGAACTCTTTTAGTTCCTTCAGATCGATTTTTTTTGTAGCTACATCATATAAAAAATCCAGGCTGCTATTTAATTTATAATAGGATACAAGCTCTTCGATATTTGCCTGGTTCATTACAGCCCCCATTCCTTCCAATTTTTTCAGTAAAGTATATTTACCATCCTCGGCAATGGTTCTCTTTTCCTCTTTCAGCGTGTCTTTGATCTTAGCCTTAGCTTTACTTGTCACCACAAACTTCAACCATTCCGTATTTGGCTTTTGCTTGGCACTGGTTATGATCTCGATCTGGTCGCCACTCCGAAGCTTATAGCTGATTGGAACCAGCTTATGGTTAACTTTTGCCCCGATACATTTGCTACCAACGGCAGAGTGTACACTAAATGCGAAGTCAAGAGCGGTTGCACCGATCGGCAACATTTTCACATCTCCCTTGGGAGTGTATACATATATTTCTTCTGCAAGAAAAGATGTTTTAAAATCCTGCAAGAAATCAAGTGAATTTGAATCCTGGTTGCTGAGTGCTTCCCTGATCTGGTGAAACCATTTGTCGAAGCGGCTTTCGTCTTCCTTTCCTTCTTTATATTTCCAGTGGGCGGCCAGCCCTTTTTCCGCTATCTCGTTCATTCGAAGTGTACGGATCTGAACTTCCACCCATTTCCCCTGTGGCCCCATAACGGTGGTGTGTAATGCTTCGTAACCATTGCTTTTCGGATTACTGAGCCAATCCCTTAACCTTTCAGGAGAAGGATTGTATTCATCTGTTATGATGCTATAAACTTTCCAGCAATCTTCTTTTTCTTTTTCCGGCAACGCATCTACGATTATCCTGATCGCAAAAAGATCATATACTTCCTCGAAAGAAACACCTTTCTTCTTTATTTTATTCCAGATTGAATGTATGCTTTTTGGCCTGCCATAGATATCGAATTTTAGGCCTGTCTTTTCAAGTTTCTCTTTTAAGGGCCTGATAAAATCATTGATATACCTGCTGCGTTCCCGTTTTGTATCCTGTAGCTTTTGCGCAATATACCGGTAAGTGTCCGGCTCCATATACTTCATGGCCAGGTCTTCCATTTCAGTTTTAATATTGTATAATCCCATCCGGTGAGCAAGGGGAGCATATACATATACCGTTTCTGAAGATATCTTTAATTGCTTTTCCCGCTTCATGCTATCCATGGTCCGCATGTTATGTAGCCTGTCAGCAAGTTTGATCAGGATGACTCTTGGGTCATCCGTAAGCGTTAATAATATTTTTTTAAAATTCTCAGCCTGCTGGCTGCTGTTAGAATCTAAAACTGTGGAGATCTTTGTAAGCCCATCTACAATTTTTGCGATCTCGCCTCCGAATTCACGTTGCACATCGTCAAGGCTAACGTCAGTATCCTCAACTGTATCATGCAATAAGGCACAGATAGTACTTCGGATACCCAAACCTATTTCTTCCACGCAGATCTTCGCAACTGCAAGCGGGTGTAAAATATATGGCTCGCCACTTTTACGGCGCATAGTTTGGTGAGCTTCAGCGGCAATTTCAAAAGCTCTCCGCAGCAGGATCTTATCCCCGGGCTTTAGCTTTTGTTTGAGTACCCGGAGCAACCCACGGTATTGCCGGAGGATCTCTTTCTTTTCATCGGCTTCAGAAAGGTTGTATTTAGATATCGTTTCTGTTGTCTGCATCTATTGTCACGAATTTACTTTAAAAATCGGCAGCCACAATAACTGGTACATTTCAAGGAATTAAAACAGCTGTTTCCTGGGAAATTAATAGTTGTTTTAAGAAATCTTTTAAGAATAAATCCCTTAATTTTGCCACCCGTTACTTTCATTTGTATAATTGAAGGATACGGACAGTAAGCGGATATGGCGAAATTGGCAGACGCACCAGACTTAGGATCTGGCGGAGCAATCCATGTAGGTTCGACCCCTATTATCCGCACAAAAAAGAAGGCAAAGGTTTAAAGGTTTAAAGGTTTAAAGTGTAACACATTTGAATAGTAACCTTTAAACCCTTAAACCTTTTAAATTTTTAAACAATTCACATGGCAACAGTTGAAAGAGAGAATATCGGTTTGTT
>JBDSDG010000142.1:0-10867 GCA_039920685.1 Ferruginibacter sp. | reverse complement strand
TATCCCTCGGCTCACCGTTGTCAATAATTTTTAAAACAATATCACCTTCAACCTGGTAGTATAATTCTTCGCTTTCATTATAATGATAATCCTTGCGGGCATTGGGTCCACCTACTACCATTACGATTAAATTCTCGGCGTCTTTATATACACATTGATTCCCCACCGGAGGCTTTAACAGGTTACGATTCTCATCGATCCATTTTTTTAAATTAAAGGGAGATGCTATTGCCATAACGAATGATTTTAGAACTGTAAGTTAGGGAAATAGAGGATATGGATACGGATACCAGATACGAGATGCGGGATAATGATAGTTTGATATCGGCTCCGCATAACAGATGGAAAAATTTAAGAAAAGGGATCCTATTATATTACAATGTGAAATACTAAAATAGATAATCACTGAATCAGTGGCAACCCACAACCTACGTGTAAAATTTATTTACCTTTAGCCCATGCAATTGGATATTCCTTACCACCTTGAAAATTTTATTGGTGGAAATTTTATCGGCCCCCTTAGTGGCAGATTCATAGATAACATAAATCCGGCTACAGGCGAGATGTATGGACAGATCCCGGACAGCAATGAAAGGGACATAGAAGTGGCGGTTCAAGCGGCAGAAAAGGCATTTCCTTCCTGGTCGGTAACCTCTATTGAAAAAAGGTTTGGGGTTTTGAACCGGATCGCTGAACTGATTGATGAACATTTAGATGAACTTTCTTTAGCGGAGACGAATGACAATGGCAAGCCATTGTGGCTTAGCAAGCAAGTTGATATTCCCAGGGCGTCGTCAAATTTTCGGTTTTTTGCCACCGGTATCATGCATTTTGCAGCGGAGAGCCATAGCATGGAGGATAAAGCGATCAATTATACATTGCGCCAGCCGATAGGTGTGGTCGGATGTATATCTCCATGGAACCTTCCACTTTATTTATTCACCTGGAAGATAGCCCCTGCATTGGCAGCCGGAAATTGTGTTATTGCAAAGCCTTCTGAAGTCACACCAGTCACGGCATTTTTGTTGGGAAAGATATGTAAAGAGGCCGGGTTGCCGGATGGCGTATTAAATATTGTTCATGGAACAGGGCCAAATTGTGGAGAGGCGATCGTAAAACATCCCCATATCAAAGCGATCTCTTTTACCGGTAGTACAAGAGCGGGAGAACACATTGCATCTGTTGCTGCACCCATGTTCAAAAAATTATCTCTTGAGCTTGGAGGAAAAAATCCAAATATTATATTCGCTGACGCAGATTGGGAAAAGATGATGCAAACCACATTACGTTCATCCTTTAGTAACCAGGGACAAATATGTTTATGCGGTAGCAGGATACTGATCGAATCATCCATCTATGAAAAATTTAAAAAGGAATTTGTTGAACGCACAAAAAAATTAACAGTTGGTGATCCGTTAGCTGAAAGTTCAAAACAAGGATCTATTGTTAGCAAATTACATTTCGACAAAGTGATGAACTGCATTGAAATTGCAAAACAGGAAGGCGGAATAATATTGTGTGGAGGGAATGCCGTAAAAGTGGATGGCCGTTGTAAAAATGGATACTTTATAGAACCAACGGTTATGGAAGGAATAGGACCAGCCTGCAGGTCAAACACCGAGGAGATCTTTGGCCCTGTTGTAACCTTACAGCCATTCGATACATTAGAAGAAGCATTGAAATTGGCAAATGCCACTTCGTACGGACTTGCATCAACGATCTGGACGCAAGATATTTCGAAAGCAAATATTGTAGCTTCAAAAATTGAAAGTGGAATTGTTTGGATAAATTGCTGGCTCCATCGTGATCTTCGTACACCATTTGGCGGAGTGAAGAATAGCGGCGTTGGAAGAGAAGGTGGGTGGGAAGTGTTGAGGTTTTTTACGGAAGCGAAGAACGTTTGTATACAGTTTGGATGAGACCTGTTATCTGGTAGCTGCTACTCGTTTCTCGTTATCTGTTTCTTGTTGGTTTATAAGATCTTGAACTTATTATTATGTCGACAGTTAAATCGTTCCAGCTACTTGAAATTTGGCAATTGGCTATTGAATTGGATAAAAAAATTTATGAATTGACACTAATTGAGACGGTTGCCAAAGATTTTGGATTTAAGGACCAGATCAGTAGATCTGCAGGATCTATTGCCGACAATATTGCTGAAGGATTCGGTAGAGGTGGAAGATTAGAATTTATTCAATTTTTAACTATTGCAAGGGCATCTGCTTCCGAGGTCGAATGCCAGTTGGTTCGTGGTTTTAACAGGAAATTTTTTTCCAAAGATGTGTTTGATGAATTATCTGAACTAACACAAAAAACAGGTGATAAAATTGGAGCTTTTATTAAATATTTAAATCAATCGGATATTAAGGGACCTAAGTTTAAAAACAGGACTTGGATAAACGAAAAGTCCCCAAACGAGAAACGTACCAACGAGAAACAAGAAACGATAAACGAAACAATCCATACTACTAACGCAGCAAAACCTCTCGGGGCTTACCCACATGCCCGGAAAGAAGGTAACTTATTATTTCTTTCAGGAATTGGAAGTAGAAAAGCTGTCGATAATACAATCCCAGGTTTGGAATTAGATGATCATGGAAACATAATCAAATATGATATCGAGGCAGAATGCCATTCTGTTTTTGCAAATGTAAAAGCCGTACTTGAAGCAAGCGGTAGTAGCTGGGATAAAATAATTGATGTTACCGTTTTCCTGACCAATATGAAAATTGATTTCCCTGTTTACAATAAAATTTATGGTGAGTATTTTAAAGATGTGAATGCTTGTCGCACAACCGTAGAAGTAAAAAGCCTGCCAACACCGATCGCAATAGAATTGAAAGTTATTGCGACTATAGATTAATCGAATTCGATTAATTATTCTAATTCGTAAAGAGTTTATATGACCTTTGAAAATAATGTAGAATTTGCTAAAAGATCAGATGACCGGGATCTATTAAAACACTTCAGGGATAAATTTTACATTCCATTGATCAATGGAAAGGATAGCATTTATTTTACAGGAAATTCTTTGGGCCTGCAACCAAAAACCACGCAAGACCATGTTTTAAATGAACTTGAAGATTGGGCGAACTACGGGGTAGAAGGCCATTTTCATGCTAAGAATCCATGGGTAAGCTATCATGAAATGTTTCCTCCTTTGTTATCAGATATTGTAGGCGGAATACCGGAGGAAATTGTGGTAATGAACCAACTCACTGTGAACCTGCACGTTTTGATGACAAGCTTTTACCGCCCCACAAAAGAAAGATTCAAGGTCATTTGTGAAGCAAAAGCATTTCCTTCCGATCAATATGCCCTTACATCACAGGTTGAATTAAATGGATTAGATCCTGCAGAAGCAATCATTGAAATAAGACCAAGGGAAGGAGAACATGATATCAGGACAGCCGATATACTTGATATTATTAAAGAACATGGCGAAAAGCTTGCAGTTGTAATGATCGGTGGTGTAAATTATTACAGCGGCCAGTTGTTTGACATGAAGACGATCACAAAGGCTGCGCATGAAGCAGGAGCTTTTTGTGGGTTTGATCTTGCACATGCGGCCGGGAATGTAGAATTAAAGCTTCACGACTGGAATGTTGACTTTGCATGCTGGTGCAGCTACAAATACCTGAACAGCGGTCCGGGTGGAGTTGCAGGAGCGTTTATCCATCAGCGTCATGTAGGAAATAAAAAAATGGTCCGGTTGGCGGGTTGGTGGGGACAAGAGAAAGCGGATCGATTCAAAATGGAAAAAGATTTTGATCCGATCCCAACGGCAGAAGGCTGGCAACTTAGCAATGCGCCTGTATTGAGTATGGCCGCACACAAAGCATCCCTGGAAATTTTCCAGGAAGCCGGAATGAATAACCTGGTTTTAAAAGGTAAGCTTCTAAGTGGATATTTGCTATATATACTAGATGAGATAAACAGGAACGCAAATGAAAAGATCATTGATATCATTACCCCGCGAGATGATGAGGCCCGGGGATGCCAGGTTTCTATGCTGATGCTTAACAATGGAAAAAGAATTTTTGAAACATTAAAAAAGGAAGGTGTGATAGCGGATTGGCGGGAACCGAATGTGATAAGGGTTGCACCAGTGCCTCTTTATAATAATTTTGAGGACATTTACAACTTCGGCAAGATCATAGAAAACTGCCTTGCAGTTTAAGTTATTGAATTATTTACCAGGTGAATTAATATATGAAAAAAGAGATTACCATCATTGGTGCAGGCCTGGTTGGTTCGCTATTGTCCATTTATCTTGCAAGGCGTGGGAATAAGGTGACGATCTATGAACGCAGGCAGGATATGAGAAAGGAGGCAATGAGTGCTGGCCGTTCTATTAATCTTGCATTGAGCGATCGTGGCATAAAGGCTTTGCATGAAGTAGGGATCATGGATGATATCAGGCAGATCGCGATTCCAATGCATGGTCGACAGATCCATAGCATTGATGGAAGCTCGCCATACCAGGCTTATGGTAAAGATGGGCAGTTCATCAATTCGGTTTCAAGAGGTGAGCTCAATTGTAAGTTGATGGATCTTGCAGAAAACAATGGGGTGAAAATCATGTTTAATCATAAATGCAATAACATCGATTTTAATAAGAACGAGATCACATTTGAAAATACCGTTAGCCATCATTTCATAACTCATATTTCCCAATTGATAATGGGGACTGATGGAGCTTATTCAGCTGCACGGCTAACACATCAATTACAACACGAGCGTTTTCAATATGAACAATTCTACATTGATTTTGGTTACAAAGAACTGAATATTCCTGCAGGTGAGAATGGCTGTTTTTTACTGGAGAAAAATGCATTGCATATATGGCCAAGGGGAAATTATATGCTCATAGCATTGCCAAATACCGATGGAAGCTTCACCTGCACATTATTTTTTCCTTTTGATGGAGAACCTTCCTTTTCATCTCTTGACACAAAAGATAAAGTAAGGTCCTTCTTCAACACAACATTTGCAGATGCATCGATGTTGATGCCAACATTGGAAGAAGATTTTTTCAATAATCCAACATCTTCATTGATAACGGTAAAATGTTTTCCCTGGATCAGGGATGATAAATTTGCATTGATCGGGGATGCGGCACATGCCATCGTTCCCTTCTTCGGACAAGGGATGAATTGTGGCTTTGAAGATTGCCTGGTATTAAATGGGCTTATTGATAAGCACAATGAGAACTGGAATGCGATCCTGGAGGAATTCCAAAGCTTGCGAAAACCGGATGCGGATGCAATAGCTGACCTTGCATTGAATAATTTTGTTGAGATGCGGGATAAGATCGCAGATCCAAAATTCCTTTTGCAAAAAAAGATAGAAGCAACTTTCAGCGGAAAACATCCTGATAAATGGATACCTGCTTATTCGCAAGTGACATTTAATCCGCAAATTCGTTATAGTGAAGCGTTGAAAAACGGGGCAAGACAGGAAACGATCATGAAAAAGATCATGGCCTTGCCGGATATCGAAAATAAGTGGCAGGAAGAAGAGTTAGAGAAAATGATGTTGGATGAAATTGCAAAAACACGTATTGCCTGATTCACTGATTTAAACCGTTCGAAGAACATAGACAACCTTATTAACTTTTTAACGTCAAATAATAATGATTCGCTGAGGTTAAAAAAGAACATACGACCAACCGGTAATTCATTTTCAACAAACATTATGTACAAGCTTCCATATT
Organism: Ferruginibacter sp.; assembly: GCA_039920685.1. Lineage (GTDB taxonomy): Bacteria > Bacteroidota > Bacteroidia > Chitinophagales > Chitinophagaceae > Ferruginibacter. Next base: position 5,151 of record JBDSDG010000142.1, on the reverse strand, counting down.
TCACAGAAGAAAACCAGGAGAAGGTTATTGCATTCATGAAAGAAAATGCTTTTGCGATAGTAATGGGTTATGGTGATGAATTTCCAGTCGCCTCACATTTACCTTTGAATTTTGAAATGAGGGATGAAAAAATATTTCTCACCGGGCATTTAATGAGGAACACAGACCACCACAAAGCATTTGAAAAAAATGAGAAGGTACTGGTGATATTCAATGGACCTCATTGTTTTGTTACTGCCGATTGGTATCAAAATCCAACTGTGGGAAGTACTTGGAATTACATTACTGTGCATGCGAAAGGAAAAATAAGATTTACTGATGATGCCGGCACTTACAAAGCAGTAAATGCCATTACAAATAAATATGTAGGAACCGGGACCGCCGCTTCTTTTAATAAGTTGCCGCAGGAATATATTGACAGGCTTATTAAAGCTATAGTGGGTTTCGAAATAGAAGTAGAAAGCTTCGATAATGTTTTCAAATTGAGCCAAAATCATGATGAAACCGATCGCAAAAATATTATCAAACACCTAATTGACAGAACTGATGGAAATTCCAAAGCAATTGCTGCGGAAATGCAAAAAAGAATGGAAATATAATTACAGGATAAATCCCATTATTTAATATAGCTGATGCAACGCAGTTTTCTAATTGAGCAGATAAAAAACAAGCAGTCCTTCTTATGCGTGGGTTTAGATACTGATGCTTCTAAAATTCCCGTGCACCTGCAAGGAAAGCCTGGTGCAGTATTAGAATTTAATAAGCAGATCATTGATGCGACAAAAGATCTTTGTGTAGCATATAAAATTAATACTGCCTTTTATGAAGCAATGGGTTTGAAAGGATGGGAAGCGATGGAACAAACTGTGAATTATATTCCATCAACTCATTTTAAGATCGCTGACGCAAAACGTGGGGATATCGGTAATACGTCTTCTCAATATGCAAAAGCATTCTTTGAGGTTTTAAAATTTGACGCAATAACTGTTGCCCCGTACATGGGTGAAGATAGTATCAGGCCTTTTCTTGATTATGAAAATAAATGGACCATCGTTTTAGGGTTGACGAGCAATAAAGGTTCGAAGGATTTTGAAATGCTTCAGGTAGTTGGCCAGGAGAATGACAATGTTGGTCAGGCGACCAATATTGGCGGGAAGGACAACGATAATCAGCAAAATATCGTTGGTCAGGCGACCAACAATGGCAGAGGATATTTATACGAAAAGGTTTTATCAACTGTCAGCAAATGGGGAAATACAGAAAACCTGATGTTTGTTACCGGTGCAACGCAAGCATCAGAATTAGCGAATATTCGAAAGATCGTTCCGGATCACTTTCTTTTGGTTCCGGGTGTTGGGTTCCAGGGTGGAAGCCTGCAGAAAGTTTCAGAATACGGTATCAATAATGATTGTGGCTTACTTGTGAATGCATCCCGGGCTATCATCTACGCAGGCCAAACGGAGAATTACCTAACTGAAGCAAGAGAGATCGCCGGACAATATCAAACAGAGATGTCATCTCTTCTAAGTAAATATTTGAAGCGATCATTGTAGGTTTGCCAATATAATATCTGATAGCTTTATAGCCCATTTTCTATATTCTTTTCCTGAAGGATGCAAACCATCTGTGGCAATAAATCCAGCGTGCGTATTATCTATTCTTTGATCGGTTGTAATATTAATATAGTGAGTTTTAAATGTTGAAGCAGCAAGTTCGCAAATGGAATTAAACCTGTCGATCTCACCTGATATCTTTTCACTTTCACGATCATTTGCAAAAGGAGTTATCCCCCAATCAGGAATACTTATTACATACACATTATGTTCAAGGCCCCCGGCAAACTGAATAGCCATTTGTAATAATATTTCAAATTCCTTTTTAAATTCATCTGCAGGCTTTCCGCGATATTGATTGTTAACACCGATAAGCAAGGTCACAATATCATATTGTGGTAAAAAAATTTTTTGACCAATAGCTGCAGTTAATTCATCTGTTGTCCAGCCGGTTTTTGCAATGATCTCAGGTGCTGCAAAAAGATGTTGCCTGCCAACAGCTTTTTTATCATTCCTTACATCCGCTTTACGCAATATCTGTACAGTTTGATAGGGAAATGATTCAGCAAGCGGCACCTGTTCTCCAATAGTATAGCTATCCCCTAATGCCAGCAATGAATATGTTGTCATGAACGGTTAATTGTAATTCATCGCAATAATATCAATTATTGAAGACATTTTTTATTTTGTTTTATGCTAGCTTTATAATTGACCGTATTTTACAAGCAGCAGAGCAAACACAAACAGGGTCTATTGAAATGGCTCACCATGCAGGTTTACAAATATGAAGTACATAATTACAATAATAGGATTGCTTATAAACTTCTGTATGTTTGGCCAGGCCCAGGTAAGAAAAGTATTATTCCTGGGTAACAGCTATACTTCTGTAAATAACCTTCCTTACCTGATCGCTGAAGTTGCAAAGTCAGCAGGCGATTCTTTATATTATGATAGTTATCTTATTGGAGGATATACCTTAGATCAGCATTACCAGGATAGTAATTCGCTAAAAAAAATCATGATGGGTGGCTGGGATTACGTTGTTCTCCAGGACCAAAGCCAGGTGCCGGCCTTTCCTGATTATTCAGGGAGCGGGGGACGAAATTTATCTACATTGATCCAAAAATACAATCCATGTGCACGAACGATGTTTTACATGACGTGGGGAAGGAAGAACGGCGATGCCAGTAATTGTTCAAGCTGGCCACCGGTTTGCACGTATGAGGGGATGGACAGCCTGTTACATCTTAGCTATATGCAGATGGCTGCTGCCAATCATGCAGATGTTTCTCCTGTTGGTGCACTATGGAAATACATCAGGCAAAATGTTCCCGGTATAGAACTTTACCAGTCAGATGAAAGCCATCCTTCATTTTCAGGATCGTATGCCGCAGCGTGCAGCTTTTATTCTGCCATTTTTAAAAAAGATCCGTCGTTCATCAGTTATAATTATGTACTCCCGGTAACTGAAGCAAATTCAATAAAGGTCGCAGCAAAGCAAATTGTATTTGATAGCTTACAGAGTTGGCATTTCGCTTTTCCCTTACCGTCTGCAAAATTTTATTATACTATTGGCACGGGGATCAATGAAGTAAACTTTATAAATACTTCTTTCGATACCGAAACCTATATGTGGGATTTTGGGGATGGCAATATCTCAAACAGTAAAAACCCCATTCATGATTTTGCGGCTGATGGGAGTTATATAATAACCTTAATGGCATCTAGCTGTGACATGGGTGTAATACAGGCATCAACATATCAAACCATTATAAAATTTTGTCCTTTTAACCCGGTCATTTTACCAGATAGTATAATTATCTGTCCCAATTCATCCGACACATTATGGACTCAAACGTATAATTCTTATATGTGGTTTAACGAAACCGGTGAGATGATTCCGGGTGAAACTAATCAATACCTATCCCCTGTTAATCCCGGAAATTACAGCGTACTTGCCACACAAAATGGTTGTTCAGAAATGTCGCCACAATCAATTGTCAGCATTTTCCATTCACTTCAATCATTTTATGTAGATATCATTGGCAATGTTGATCCACATAATACTTTTAGTAATTTCTGCCAGGGTGATAGCGTTAAATTGATACTCGTTCCCAATAAGCCTCCTTATCCAAATGATAATAATATTCAATGGTTTAAAGATGGGGTAGCAATACCATTTCTATTTAATGACACGATCGTAATAAATACAGCGGGAACATACCAGGTGATACTTAAAGATTCAGTGTATTGCCCGGGCACAATAATTTATACAAGCCCACCAATTGTGCTTCGCGTGATAGAATGTTCTCCGCCACCATCACCTGTTGATTCCACCATCAGACTGATCGTGTATCCCAATCCGTCAGAAGGAAATTTTGTGATAAAAATTGATCCTTTGATGATAGGAATTAATTATACAGTTCATGATGCGATTGGCAAGTTGATACAAAAAGGTAAATTGGAAAATGAGTTGAATGATCTGGATCTGACAAATAAAGCCCGTGGAAACTATATCTTACAATTTCCAGGTAACAAATTAAGACCGGTTAAATTAGTAAGAAACTAATGTGATGGTTTTTCAATTGACAGTTTTTTTATCCACCTCCTGCAGATCAACAATGGTATTAATCCCAACAAGCCAAAGCTGCAATCAACCGCAATGTGAAAGTTTGGAATATGCCTGATAGGTCCTGCAATTATAGCAAGGGGCAGCACAGCAATGCAACAAAGGATCTGCCATTCAATGATCCAGATATTTTTAACCGGATCTTTTAGCAGGCCAATAAATGACAACGCGATCACGATATGTGCAAACGCCAGCCAATCGTAACCGTAAGCGAGGTAAGGATATTTGTTGTTAGTATCAGAGATGGCTGAATAACATTGTTGAAGCCAATCTGAAATATTCTTTGGAAGCGCATTCCTGTATTGCAAAAGCCAGCGCAGTTCTGATTCTATAGGCATTGCTGTAACACCACTTAACACTAGTGCGATGATAAATAACCAGGTAAGCAAGCGGATCTTTGTGATTAATTTCATCAGTCCTTTTTTTCCGGCTTTCCTTTTTTGAAACTTCCTAATGGCTCACCATACCATGGAACTATATCAACTGCAAACAATCCCGCAGCTATTGCAGGGTCTGTTGCCACAAGTTTTTCCGCTTCTTCCCTCGTTGCACAATCAAAAATAAAAATACCTCGCCAATTGAAATCATTTTTCCCATAAGGGCCGGCAACCTTTAATAATCCATCCTGGTAAAGCCTGTTGATATTTGCAAAATGCCCGGCAAACAATTTCGCTTTTGTTGCAGAGTCAAGATCCTGTTTTGGACCTGTCTTGATCATTACAAACCAGAACAGCGAGATCTTATCGGCAAGAGAATTTTCTTTTGCAGCTTTGCCTGGTTCCTGTGAAAAATTATTGGTAGTAAAAGCAAGTGAAAAAATGAATGAGAACAAAATTTTATGCATGATCCACAATTTTCTTAAAAATACAAAAGGTCCGTAATATTTACAGACCTCTTGTATAAATTAAAAAACAAACTGCGTTATATAGAAACGGTTTTAGATTTTTTATTCTTTTCCTTGTCTTTATC
>JBDSDG010000141.1:0-2942 GCA_039920685.1 Ferruginibacter sp. | reverse complement strand
CGGTTACTCCAAGCAATGTCTGGTATTGCTCGCCATTTAATATTGCTTCTGTCAGTTGGCTGATCGCTTGCGGCTGATCACCGGCCGGGGAATAAGATGAATTAAGTTGAAATGACATACGTGAAATTCTTTCTAAAAATAAAGCATAGTTCTCACCTGGCATTGGCAAGCTTCTGCTGTTGCGGTGAAGTTTTTTCAGCAGAGAAATACCGGATCAGCCATGCAATGGTAAATGATGGTATAAAATCGGTGAATGGCAGGGCTTCTTCAATAAAGTTTAAAACCCCACCAGTTATACCAAACCTTCCTCCAAACATTTTATAAAAAAGATAACCTGAGACCGGTGCCCAGATAATATCAGCAAATTCTCCCAAAATCGGAATTGAGAAACTTGCATAGCCAGCAAGGTCCATTAAAATGCAGATAACAATTCCGGGCAATGGTTTCGATTGTTTCATTCAGTAAATTTTTACTTTTAGAATCAAATTGCGTGCAAAAGGGCAATATTGCCTAAATGACATCGTTATTTTTATTTAACAAAGGCCACGCGAAATCTTTAGATATTGCCTTGCTATCCGGCTGAATTGCCGTACCTTTGCGCCTCGAAAAACAGCTCTCTGCTTTAGCTATTTGCTATCGCCTAAAGCAAAAAGTAACAATAATGAATATTCGCAACATCGCAATCATTGCGCACGTAGATCACGGAAAAACAACTTTGGTCGACAAGATCCTTCATGCTACAAAAGTTTTCAGGGATAACCAGGAAACCGGGGAGCTGATCATGGACAGCAATGACCTGGAAAGAGAACGTGGTATAACCATATTTAGTAAGAATGTTTCGGTTACCTATAAAGATGTCAAGATTAATGTGATCGATACTCCTGGTCACTCGGATTTTGGCGGTGAGGTGGAAAGAGTATTGAAAATGGCAGATGGTGTATTACTATTAGTGGATGCATTTGAAGGTCCAATGCCCCAGACACGTTTCGTTTTACAAAAAGCGCTTGCATTAGGATTACATCCGATCGTTGTTATCAATAAGGTTGATAAGCCTAACTGTCGCCCGGATGAAGTGCATGATGCAGTTTTTGAATTGTTCTTTAACCTTGATGCAACAGAAGAGCAGCTTAATTTCCCTACAATATATGGTAGCAGCAAGCATGGATGGATGAATACAACGCTTACAGAAACAGATAATATATTTCCATTATTAGATGCAATATTGGAACATGTTCCTGAGCCAAAGGTGAACGAAGGCTTTTCCCAGATGCAGATAACCTCCCTTGATTATTCATCTTTTTTAGGAAGGATCGCAGTTGGTAAGGTTGCACGTGGCAGCATTAAAGAAAATCAACAGATAGCATTAATGCAGGCGGATGGGGGTATCAAAAAAATGAAGATCAAGGAACTTTATGTTTTTGAAGGAATGGGGAAAAAGAAAGTGTCAGAAGTTATTGCCGGTGATATTTGCGCCGTGGTTGGATTGGAAGATTTCAACATTGGTGATACCATCGCAGATGTAGAAAACCCCGAGGCCTTGCCCGTAATTAGCGTGGATGAGCCTACTATGAGTATGCTTTTCGGTATCAACAATTCCCCTTTCTTTGGTAAGGAAGGTAAGTTTGTTACAAGTCGCCATTTGCGTGACAGGCTGATAAAAGAAACAGAAAAAAACCTTGCTTTAAAGGTAGAGGATAGTGACAGTGCGGATAGCTTTTTAGTTTATGGCCGTGGAATACTTCACCTGGGTATATTGATCGAAACAATGCGCCGGGAGGGATTTGAATTGACCATCGGCCAGCCAACCGTTATCGTTAAACATATCGATGGAGTTAAAAGTGAGCCGTACGAGATCCTGGTTGTTGATGTTCCGGCAGAATACAGCGGGAAGGTAATTGACCTGGTTACACAACGTAAAGGTGAAATGCTGGTTATGGAAACAAAAGGTGAAATGCAACACCTGGAATTTGATATTCCCTCGAGAGGTTTGATCGGGTTAAGAAGTAACATGCTTACCAACACTGCCGGCGAGGCTGTTATGGCTCACCGTTTCAGCGAATACAAGCCATGGAAAGGAAATATTCCGGGAAGAAGCAATGGTGTTTTGCTATCAAAGACAACAGAAAAAACTACAGGATATTCAATTGATAAATTGCAGGAAAGAGGAAGGTTCTTTGTAGATCCGGGAGATGATGTTTATGCCGGGCAGATCATTGCCGAGCACATTAAGCCAGGAGACCTGGTTGTAAATGCAACGGAGCCAAAAAAACTGACCAACCACCGTGCCAGTGGATCTGATGATGCATCTAAAGCTGCACCAAAGATCTTAATGTCATTGGAAGAGTGCATGGAATATATCCAGCAGGATGAGTGTATAGAAGTAACGCCTAAAAGTATCCGCCTTCGCAAAACAATATTGAATGAAGAGGAACGCAAGCGTGTGTCTAAATCAATGACACAACAGGTTGCATAAATAAATAATAAATGATAATTAAGAATTAATAATTGATCCGCCATTGGCGGATTTTTTTTTGCCCTTAATGCACGAATGTTTTCATTATAAACAGACTTTTCTTTATAATTTTTTAGAAAACACATCTGCATTTGGCTATGGCTAAGAATGAATAAATTTTGCTTAAGTTTTTATTATTGCATTCGTAGCATTAAAACATTTCGAAGTTTAAAATCGTAATTTTGCATTATGAAAAAGTGGGTACTCATATTATCTTTCATGCTCCTTTTAATAGTAGTGTCTGCGACTGCGGAATCTCAATGTGCCATGTGTACCAAAACGGCTCAACAGCTTGGTGAAAAACCTGCTCAAGGTCTAAATTCCGGCATTTTGTATCTAATGCTTGCCCCCTTTACTATCGTGGGGTTTATTGCATATCGCTGGTGGAAGAATAACAACGATGCCGCATAATATAATTTTTCTCCTATTC
>JBDSDG010000140.1:0-9727 GCA_039920685.1 Ferruginibacter sp. | reverse complement strand
TCCTTTCCATAATTTTTAATTCAAACTCGTTAATATCCTTTTTAATAGGTTATCCATCGTTATCCGGCTTATTTTTGTGGTACCCTGAACCAGTCCAGGCAACCATACAATTCCTGCAATAAAAAATGAAAATCATATTATCAATTATATTTATTATCCTGGCAGTTCAATGTCATGGACAAAACGCATCCTTTAAAGAAATCAAACGCAAACCCAACTCAAGGTATTTTAACACTAAAGAAGCTACGATCATATTTCCGTTGGTAGTTACAAAATACCCCGGAATCAACAAATTAATTAACGCGCAGATCAAAAAAGATATGTTTCATCCGGATGATGAAATGCAAAGTCTTAATAAAATTATTGAGGAAAATATTAATAAATATGGTTTAATAAATTTGTCTTATAAAGTAACCTGTAACAGCGCTGGTTTTCTTTCATTTTCAATAAGCGCGGAAGGTTGCGGCTCTTATTGTAGTTCCTGGGCCACTTATTTTAATTTTGACCTTTTAACAGGAAAGAAGATCACTATAAATGACATTTTCCTGATCGATAAAATAGATAGTTTCAAAAATATTGTCAGATTAGATAAAATAAATGCTTTGACTAAATATAAGGAAGAAGAGGAAGGTTATTTTATTAACCAGGACATTGACTCATCTATTTATAATTGGGCAATATCACAAGTCGATGAAAATTGCATGAACGAGGTTTCAGTTGAAAACTTTTCTATTTCATCGAACGCAATTGAAATTTCAGATCCGTGCGAATTCCCTCATGCAATACGATCGCAACAGCCTGTAATTGAATTAAAGTATCCAGGAAATTCAATATCTAAATTCTTAAAACCGAAATACAGGAAGTTATTGAAGTAGCTTTTTCTGTGGTAATAATAACATTTCGTTGTTTTAACCTTCAACAGCCACTGGACATGGTTAGTATTCAGATAAACACTGTAAAGAATATGAATAAATTAATAAATAAACTTTAGAATTATTCCTTCAAGGATCAGCTTTGTAATCACAATAAAAATCAGCATCTTTAAGGAAGGTCACCAGTCTAATCCTCAGCCTGTACTGGAAGATCGGTTATAAATATTTAAGAAATGAAAAATACTATACTGCAATATGGTTGCCTGGCTTTGTTCTGCTGCATTACTATAACTGGCTGCAACAAAGATGATAAGAAGATATTGAAGGAATATTATCCCTCGGGAAAGTTGAAAAAATCCGGTAAATATATAAAATCAACGATCCCTGTTGATTCAACGTTTTACTATTTTGAAAATGGAAACTATGAAAGGATAGAGGTGAGGAATGATTCCGGTGTTTTAAATGGCTTTTCAAAATCGTTTCACGAGAACGGCCAGGTCTTTCAAGAGATCCCATATATTAATAATTCGGTAAACGGATTGATCTCTTCCTATAACGAAAAAGGGCAATTGACGAGTAAACTATTTTATTTAGATACCAGGCAGTTAGGAGATGGCTATTGGTTTGCGGAAACCGGGAATATGAGCCAGTATGGTTTTAATGGCTTTGGAAAAGATCATAGAAACTTTATAAAATACGATGCTTCGGGAAAAATATCGGAAAAAATTGCTCCCTTTATTTTTATGGATTCAGTAAGCACGTACATGAATGCAGATGACAAAACATATGAAGCCTCATTATTATTATCGAATCCTCCAAATTGCCGAACCAGCGTTTTAATTAATTATTTATCTAAAGATTCAATCATAAAACAGCAGGATAGTGTAGTATCTAAACCATACTATTTTAAGAAACAAAACTTTCCATATGATATCTACCGTATCATATTTTATGGCAAGCAATACGATTCTGTAACTGGCAAAACTCTTTTGCAAAATATGACGAGGCAGATGCGTTATTAATCATGTGTATAATTTAAATGGAAGCCGCCTTTGACCATAACAAATTATTGAAGAAAATTGCCAAAGAGCGATTATCTCATTCATGGATGTCAGGTCCGCAATAAAAGTATTCAAGAAACAAAATGACAAGAGCTCTCTAATTAATTTCGAGCTTGGTATACTATATCGACTTTCAGGAAGCATGGAAAACGCTCATACATTGGTTCAAAAAATTAAAAATGAAAAATGTAAGTATGACTTTGAGTTTGACAAACAGAAACTGGCAATTGAAATTTTGTCATGGATAAAGGATAAAGAACTTTTTGTTAATAATATGAAGGGCATTATCAATAAAACGCGACAATTGTAAAAACTGAAAATTGCGAACCTGGCAGGTATTACGGAACGAATATCTACACCCCGGGCTTACGGAAAGCTGGAATGGTATGGTTTTAAAAACCAGCTAAAACCTAAAAATAAATAGCCTTCCCATTGCGATTTTGTACATATCACTGAAATACCTGGCATTGACTTCATATTGACTAAATTGCTGATTCGAAAACTAAAAATGAAAATTTTAATACTTCTATTTTGCTTTATAACAAGCGTTCCTGCTTTTGCTCAAAATAATAATGCCGGTGATGGAAAGGCCGATTTATTGCGTTACACCAATCCAATGGAGCGTTTTGGCGAAACCATAAAATATCTGGAAGCAATAGATTCGTATGCAGGCAGTAACATTGATTCGGCAATCTGTATTGACCTGCTTCAAATAGCCCAACAATTAAACAATGATTCCCTGCTTGCCATCAGTTATAACTGGGTTGGATATTATTTTTCACAGAGCAAAGGAGACAATACCGCAGCACTTGAATATTACTTTAAAGCCCTTCCACTTGCTGAAATATTTAACGATAAACGAAGAATAAGTTCCCTGTATTTTGATATAGCAGCAATATATTATTACGTTAAAAATATTGATGCTTTTTTTATGTTCACAAAGAAAGGTGGAGAAAACCTTCCTGCTAAAACATCTCCCAAATATGATTACATGCTTGTGCAGTATCAACGAAACATGGGAATTGCTTATATGGAAAAAAATGATTGGGACTCTGCTCTAAACTATGCACAGGCAGCTGTACAAACCAGCGAAAGATTAAAACTCCCTACTTATCGATTGCAGACATTGCATTTACTAGGCACAGTGAATTCAAAAATGAATGAGAATGACCTTGCAAACGTGTATTTTAATAAGGCACTTATTTTATCTGATTCAGTAAAAAGTGAGATCAGGAAGATGCAATTCTTTCAAAGATACATTCCCTTTCTTTTTAAGAATAACAGGATAATGGAGGCCAAAGTGCAGGCAGATAAGTTCTGGAGATTGTCAGGTAACACCCAGAATTTAAACTTTAAATTAATCGCCACCGGTTATAAGAAAGAGTTGTTTGATAAATTAAATAACACCGACAGTGCTTACTATTACTCAAAAGCGGAGTCGCAATTAAGGGAACAGATTTTTAATCAGAATAACCTGAATACCATCCAGGGATTGGCCTTTAAGGAACAATTACGCATTATAGAAGACACTGCAAACAAATCTGAACAGGAAGAACAGCGTAAACAAAACATCCAGTATGCATTGATCGCAATCGGTATTATAGTTTTACTTATTCTTTTCTTATTGCTAAGCCGGAGTTTCATCACCAATACAAAACTGATCGGGTTTTTTGGCGTAATTGCTTTATTGATCGTGTTTGAATTTCTCAACCTATTGCTGCATCCTACTTTAGAACGGATAACACATCATTCACCTTTACTAATGCTACTGGGATTAGTATGTATTGCCGCTTTACTTGTACCACTTCACCATAAAGTTGAAAAATGGACAACAGCAAAATTAGTCGAGAAAAACAAAGCGATAAGATTAGCGGCTGCCAAGAAAACAATTGAGCAGTTAGAAAAGGAAGACAGTAATTAATATGTAGGAGAACAAGAAAGCCAATTCATATTCATTTTTCCAGGATGGGCTTTCTTACAAACATCCCACTATAATATTTTCGATACGCATATCCTAAAAACAGGTTGGTAGCAATTAGTATAAATCCCATTAACCATCCGGAAGGGACTAAGATGGTGTGGTACAGTAATACATTCAAACTTATCGGGAATACAACAACGGCAAAAAAAGGTGCATACCGGTTGATCAATAATGAAATACCCGCTACGATCTGAATCGATTTTATCATAGGATAAAAATATCCAACTCCTAAAAGAGCTGCTTTAAAGGCTGCCACCTTGCCTGTGTGATTTGGAACATAGGGAATAAAGTGGAGAAAATAATCCAGGCCGAATACCAGGTAAATAAATCCGAGTATGATCCGGGAAACCACTGTTGCTATTTTCATCTGTACTTTTAATATTCGCAAAGTAAACAACTTTATTCTTTAAAATATTACCTATAACCAATTTATCGTAACCGGCCTATTATATAAGTAGGGCCAAACTTCCTTACCTTTTATTTTTCATAAAAAATCTACAACTCACTCCCAATATTCGACAGTTCAGTAATAATGCAATTTCTTTTTGTAATAACAATTGTTCTAAAAGCATTCAATCACTTTAAAACAATCTTTATGCAAACAACAATTTTCAACAAATGGCTGAATCACCTGAAAGCACTTGCTTTTATGATTCTTATGGTTACAATTGTAGCCTCTTGTAAAAAGAACAATGACATGGTAAACAATAGTACCGAAGTCGATAATCAACAGGAGGCTGTAAATGCTGCCCGACAATTAGAAACATCGGCTCCTATAGATGCCAAAAATGAAGCTACGTCACTTGGTTTTGATCAATTGACAAATTCGGGTAGTGTTTTACAGGGGACTATTGTAGACATTGCTGTTGGTAATCCAAACTTTTCTTCACTGGTTGCTGCCGTATTAAAAACCGAACTTGCCGGTGCTTTATCTGATGCTTCTGCTAATCTCACTGTTTTTGCTCCTACTAATGGTGCATTTGCACAACTACCTGCACCGTTTAACAATGCCGCAAATATCAATGGTATTTCAGATCCCGCACAAATTGATTTCCTACGCAACGTGCTTCTTTATCATGTACTTGGAGCAGAAGTTTTTAGTAACCAGGTTAGTAATGGTGCCAGCAGTGCTGAAACAATTAAGCCATCAGTTAGCGGGAATGACAATACTATATATCTTTCTAAAACTTTTGGATTGATACGTGTTAATGGTCAAAGCACTGTTATTTACCCTAATCTTGATGCAAGCAATGGAGTTATCCATGTCATTAATAAGGTATTGCTTTTCCCAACAAATACTATTGCAGGCATCGCTATTGGTAATGCAGAGCTTTCATCACTTGTGGCTGCTCTCGTAAAAACAAACCTGGCGGGCGTTTTTGCAGGTACCGGTGATTTCTCAGTATTTGCTCCAACGAATGCGGCATTTGCTCAATTGCCTTCACCCTTCAATAATGCAACGAATATCGGTAACATCACTGATGCTGCACAAATTGCCGCACTGTCTAACATCTTAAGATATCACGTTATTGGCAGTCGCAATTTTACATGGGACCTGGGAATTCTTACCAGGGTGACCACGTTAGCTGATGCACCGAAAAACAAAGTGACTACAATACTTGGCTACAATACAGGATGGGTAAAAGGTGATGACAATAATAGTTTTGCCCGTATTAATCCAGCAGATATCCTTGCTACAAATGGCGTAATCCATGTAATCGGAAAGGTTTTACTTCCCAAAAATTAAATTATCCAAATTTATTACAGCACCGCCAAAACAAAAGTGGCGGTGTTGTTGTTAAAGGAATCAACAGCAAAGATTAAAAAATGTCAGCATCAAAAGCTTATAAAATAACACTGAACATTGTTTAATCATGAAACCTATTTTTAATAAAAATCTTTAACGAACATGTTAAACTCAAAAAAAAGTTAAACTCAAAAAACATTTTAACTGTTCATTTTAACTTTTAGTCCCGATCTTATTTTTTGCTGTATTGTCCATGAATGTCCTACCATCATGGGAAATGGAAACAGTGGTGCTAAATCAAACATAACTGCAACAAATATTGTTTGTAGAAATGGAGTGGTTCACCTAATTGACAGGGTAATGCTTCTATAATTTAAATCACAAAAAATTCAAATGCACCAGGATAATAAATAGTATTAAAAATCCTGGTGCATATTATTAAACTGGTATGTTCAGCCATAAGTATAGATATCTTCCTATTTTTCTACTTTCAGTTTACACTTATTTAAGCACAGAACTTTGCAGGGTATATTTTTATTTCCAGATCAAGATTGAATGGTACTATGCATTTCTTACAATACTTTCTATTACATTATGTGTATGGGAAGCAAACCGCGGACTCGAACTACTAATCAAAAAATTTATTTTATCGCTGGCTAATAAAGCGAAAGGGCTGCTGATCTTTTTTATCCTGGGATGTTTTGCCACAAGTTTATTGACAATCGGTATTGTATTGATTGTGGGCATGGTCCTTCATAACAATTCATTTGAGCAAACCATTAGCCCGATCAAGCTAAATTTAATATATGCATGGCTTGCAAATTTGTTATTTCACCTCGTGAATGCAATTGTATTTTATTTCATCGAATATAAAGTCAAGCTCACTGAAGCGGAAACATTTAAAAGATTATCATCACAGGCAGAATTGCAGGTTGTAAGGAACCAGGTCAATCCGCATTTCCTGTTTAACAATCTGAATGTTTTATCTTCCTTAATACTTCAGAATAATGCTGAAGCCAATAAATTTGTAGAGGAATTTTCCAAAGTGTATCGATACATTTTGAACAACCACGAAAAGGAACTGGTAGATTTAGAGACGGAACTTTATTATATCGACCCCTATATTTTTCTACTAAAAAAAAGATTCTCAGAAGGATTGCATGTAAAACTCGATATTCCTCATCATTACAGGCAATTACGCATAATACCAGCAGCATTACAGCTACTCATCGAAAACGCTATCAAGCATAACATAGTTAGCTTTCAGCGGCCACTGTATATCGATATACAAATTGGCACAAGTGATACAATTGTGGTTTCAAATAATCTACAGTCAAAAATGACAATTGAAAAATCGACTGGTATAGGATTACAGAACATAATAAAGAGATATGGCATTATCACCAGTCGTGAAGTGGTAATAAATACTGAAGAAAGTTTATTTAAAGTAACACTTCCCTTATTAGTTACAAATCAATAGTTTATTATGAATGTAGTAATTGTTGAAGACGAACCATTGGCAGTTGACAGGCTGAAGATATTGATATCGCAATTTGACAATACGATTAAAATAGACGCATGTCTTCAGAGTATTGACGAAACAGTTCAATGGCTTCAAACTAAAGCCCATCCTGATCTGTTGTTCATGGATATACAATTATCTGATGGACTGAGTTTTGAAATATTTAAGTATTTGAAAATTCAAAAGCCAATAGTTTTTACGACAGCTTACGATAATTATGCAATAGATGCCTTTAAGCATTTCAGCATTGATTATATTTTGAAACCAGTTACGGCGGAAACACTGGCAACAGCAATTCATAAATATAAAAAGATGCCACAGGCATTTTACCCGGATCATAATATTTGGGGAAATGAATTCAAAACCTATTATTCCAAACAATACAAAGACCGTTTCCTGGGAAAAGTAGGACTGAGAACCTTTTTTATACAGACAGATACTGTTTGCTATTTTTATTCTGACAATAAAACTATTTACCTGGTAGATGCTAAGGGGAACAAATTTGTGATCAATTATACTATTGAAAAATTAGAACCTCTACTCGATCCCCATTGTTTTTTTCGGATCAATCGCCAAATGATCGTACACAGTAAAATGATCGATGTTATTAAGCCTTATCTCAACAACAGGCTCATCCTTCATTTCAAAAACATCAAACAGGAAGAGGAGATTATCGTAAGTAGGGAAAGAGTTTGTAGTTTCAAAAAATGGGCTGAAGGGTAAGCATTTCTTTCCCATTCATGCTGTTTCAAAATTTTAACCCTGGATTTTTGCCAAATGTTTCAACCTTAAGATAGTCTTAGATATACTGCTTTAAATTTAATGTTTAGAGGATCTAAATGCCCTACTTAATTGGCTTAACAGTTCGTCTCATCGTAAATAAACTACTGCAAATCTTTATTCCAGTCCTTTACGAATTATCAACCACTCTTCCGCAATTGCTTCTACACCTGTTTCTACCAGGATAGTGTCAAAGGAAATTGAAAAATAAGATTGCCATGCAAATTCATGCAATGTGTATAGAGCCTACCCTTGCAATTATTTTGTACAAACAATGAGATCAAAAATAAATTCGAGAATTAAATTTCCTACAGTGTTTCTTTTACTAGTGATTTGTCGGAAGGGAAATAAAAAAATGGAGAAGGAATACTTAATTATACACCTACAGCAATTGCTGCCGAAAAAACACCGTAATTTTTAGTGTACCTTGAGCCGCTTCAGATTCTTACGGCGCAACTCGCCCGAAGTATAGATTCATTATTCTAAAAACTTGAAATTTGAAAAAGTATATTTTATTAGCAGCATTTTTTTTCTTTTCTATCATTCATATTAACGCCCAGGTTGAGTTGACACCTGACCAGGAAGCAGTTCAGCGCACTGTTATTGCCGTTTTCGATGCGCTGTCAAACAGAGACACACTAAAGATCCAATCACTTTGCACCAAAGACATTGTAATAGTAGAAAACGGGATATTTTGGAACATGGATACTCTTACACAAAAAATCGTGCAGATCACTGCACCAGACTTTAAGCGGATAAATTCAATAGATTTTTTCGATACAAAGGTAACAGGAAACACGGCCTGGACTACATATAATAATCAAGCGCTTATTACAAAAAATGGAAACCAGGGATCAGTAAAATGGGTGGAGACCACAATTCTTGTTAAAGAAGACAATACCTGGAAATTAAAAGTTCTGCATTCAACACTCGTAAAACGTAGTTAGGTTGAACAACGGCAACGCACCTGTTATAATTAAACAGCACCTGCGATGAGGGGAATGAACTCCTGAATTTTCTGACTGTAATAAGGTTTTGATCCGGCAAGTTGAAGTCGTTAAATTAACTTTGACAATTAAATAGCCTACATGGACAAAAATAGAATATACAGACTTGTTTTTGCGACCGTCTATCCCTTATACATAAAAAAAGCGGAACGTAAAGGGCGTACAAAAGAGGAAGTAGATTCCATTATTTTTTGGTTAACAGGTTATAATAAAAAAACTTTGCAAAAACAGGTTGACAAGAATAGTGATTTCGAAACATTTTTCACCGAGGCACCTGCATTTAATCCCAATGCTTCAAAAATTACCGGGGTAATTTGTGGATATCGAGTAGAAGAAATTGAAGATGAAGTCGTTCAAAAGATGCGTTACCTGGATAAGTTGATTGATGAATTAGCCAAAGGGAAAGCAATGGAAAAGATATTGAGAAACTAATCTAAATTATAAGATCTGGATGCTTGAAGGTAACGTGGCAGTTGCTGACTGGAAGTTAGGAGATGTCATCTAGGGGTAGATGACATCTAGGTCCCTGATAAAATAACAGCTAAAGTAATTTAATCGTGAAAGCTTGGTTCTGAGCATTTCTTCCAATAGTCCACAATTCTACCTAAGGTTATTTTAAAATGATTCATTTCATTAGCTTTTGTGAAGAATCCCTGGACAGAAGCACCGTTTCACTGTCGGCGAGATCGTTTCCATGCTCAATATATCTGCTACCCAGGAGCTGTTTAAAATGATAAAAGATTTAAAGACAGAAAAC
>JBDSDG010000139.1:0-8857 GCA_039920685.1 Ferruginibacter sp. | reverse complement strand
GATGTTTACATCGCTCATTTGGTCAATTTTATTAAGGGCAAAAAAAAGCCCGGTGAGTCACCGGGCAAATACAATATGGTGATATTAAATATCAGTTGCTTCGCCGTAAGCTACTGCTGTAGCTTCTTTCATCCCTTCACTCATTGTGGGGTGAGGGTGAACTGCATTTAAGATCTCATGGCCGGTGGTCTCTAATTTCCTTGCAACCACAGCTTCTGCGATCATTTCGGTCACATTCATTCCGATCATGTGACATCCCAGGAATTCTCCGTATTTCGCATCGTAGATCACTTTTACAAAACCTTCTGTTGCACCAGCTGCGCTGGCTTTTCCACTTGCCATAAAAGGAAACTTGCCAACTTTTACTTCATAACCTGCATCCTTAGCCGCTTTTTCTGTATAGCCTACAGAAGCAATTTCCGGTGAGCAATATGTACACCCGGGAATATTGTTATAATCCATGGGAGAGGGCTTATGGCCACTTAAATGTTCAGCTGCATTTATACCTTCCTTGCTTGCTACGTGTGCCAATGCTTGTCCAGGTGTACAATCACCAATTGCATAAATACCAGGAACATTGGTTTGCTGGTTTGCATCCACAATGATCTTGCCTTTATCTGTTTTTATGCCTAATTGCTCCAGGCCAATATTTTCTATATTTGCAACTACACCTATAGCACTTAGCAGGATATCTGCTTCTATAACCTTCTCTCCATCAGCAGTTTTAACCGTTGCTTTTATTCCATTCCCAGATGTGTCGACCTTGGTTACTTCGCTGCTGGTCATGATAGTCATTCCCTGCTTCTTGAATTGTTTTTCAAGTTCTTTACTTATTTCTTCATCTTCAACAGGGACGATCCGCGGCATAAATTCAACTATAGTTACTTTAGTTCCAATGCTGTTATAGAAATAGGCGAATTCCGATCCAATCGCGCCACTTCCACATATAACCATGGTCTTAGGCTGGGTTGGCAATACCATTGCTTCGCGGTAACCCACGATCTTCTTGCCATCGATCGGCATGCTTGGTAATTGTTTTGCTCTACCGCCGGTGGCAATTATGATATTCTTTGCTTCTACCACTTGTTTGGAATTGTCAGCAGTTGTAACTTCTATCTTTCCCACAGCAATCAGTTTACCATTTCCCATGATAACATCGATCTTGTTTTTTTTCATCAGGAACTGAACTCCCTTACTCATTTTATCTGCCACTCCGCGACTTCTTTTTATAACTCCTTCAAAGTTTGGAGACGGATTGCTGATATTGATTCCATATGATTCTGCATGCTTGGCATATTCAAATACCTGGGCACTCTTCAGTAATGCTTTTGTAGGGATACAACCCCAATTTAAACAAATACCACCCAGGTTTTCCTTTTCAATAATCGCTACTTTTTTGCCAAGCTGACTGGCTCTTATCGCCGCAGGATATCCCCCGGGTCCACTTCCTAATACTATTAGATCGTATGCCATGTATAATTGATTTTGTTTTTAGCTGATGATATGCTTATTAGATTGCCAGCGAAATTAGTTTGAAATGCGGTATTAGCCAAAAACGGGGGAAGGTGGAGTTTTTAACCTTTTGTTCTGCTGTGACTAATTGTAATTCTGTAATTTTAGGACCTATGAATAAATTAATTGTTGTCCTGGCATCGTTTCTGGTTTATACCAGCGCAACTGCGCAGCATGTTGAAAAATGGAAAATATCGGACGTTGAAAAGTATATGGCTGTAAAAAATGGTGATGTACTGGTCATTAATTTCTGGGCCACATTTTGTAAACCATGTGTTGCCGAGATCCCATCTTTTATTAAAACAGTGGAAAAGCATAAAGAAGCACCGGTAAAATTGTTGTTGGTGAGTTTGGATCTTCCATCTTATTTTCCAAAAAAAATATCAAATTTTGCACAGAAGAATGACTTCGATGCAAAAATTGTATGGCTGGATGAAAGTAATGCCGATTATTTTTGTCCACGGATCGATGGAAAATGGAGCGGCTCTATTCCGGCTACAATAATTATAAATACAAAAACAGGGTATAAGAGATTCTTTGAAGAAGAAATAGAGCAGGATGTATTCGAGAAAGCTTTGGTTGATGTAATTTCTAACACCACCGGTAAATAAAAGATGAAATAGTTTTTATAAAAAAGACCACAATGGGAATCCATGTGGTCTTTTTTTATCCTCCAAGGATTTACTTTAATCTTTTAATAGTGCATCCAACGCTGCGACTTTCTTTTACAGAAACCTCTTTCCCGGCAACTAATTCATTGATCGCTTCTTTAAGATGTTCTCTCTTCACCGAAGTTGGATCAGAAGGATTGTCATCGATTGCACCATGATACACAAGCTTCAGGCCTTTGTCAAAAAGATAACATTCAGGAGTACGGTTCGCTCCAAAAGCATCAGCTACTTCATGGTTCTTGTCAACTGCATAACTCCAGTTATAACTTTGTTCCTTTGCATATGATATCATTTCATTGTAGCTGTCTTCAGTACTGCGATATGCTTCATTGCTGTTTAGCACAATCACACCCACATTTTTCTTTTGAGCATAAGCTGCGATCGCACTCGTACGCTCCTGGTTCTTTAATACATAAGGGCATGTATTACAACTGAACATCACCAATACACCTTTATCTTTTACAATTTCTTTCATACTGATCTCCTTTCCGGAAACATCCTTCATTTTCAGGTCTGCTTTTGGCATTTCACTGCCAATTGCAAGTGGCTCCGGAGAAGTAAAAGCAACTGTTGCCGCCAGTACTGCCGCGGAAACAACCATGGTCATCTTGTTCATAATTATTTTTTTAAGATTGGTGATCAAGTTACAAAGATAATAAACTATGATGCTACCGTTTGTGGAATAGTGTTTAACCCTCTTTGAAAATAAATTGCCAGGCCATGATCACTTGCTCTCCCGCTGCATGGCAATGGCCTTTAAAGATTTGATACTAACATTCAATTCAAACCCTATCAGCAGTGCAAGTGAATTTATATAAATGAGAGCCATCACCATCATGATCGTCCCAATAGAACCATAGAGCACATTATACCTTCCGAAATTATTTACAAATTCAGAAAATCCAATTGTTGCCAGTATGCTTAAAAAAGTAGCAAGGATCGTCCCAGGAGAATTCAACTTCCACCGTATGTGGACGGCAGGGGCATATTTAAAGATAAAAGCGATGGCATAAAATATCAGCAATATGATGAATGCCCATCTTGAATATCCGATCACCTGGCGCCACCCGCTGTCTTTCACCATTAGTTTTAAAATTGCTCCCTGTGAGATCAGTAACAACAGGTATAGGAACAGCAGCCCAAACAGGAGCATCGTTAACTTTATCGCGATCCATCTTTGATGTAAGCCTTTTCTTTGCTGAAATCCTAAATATTTTTTGTTGAATGACCGCATCAGTCCCATCATGGCGCTGGACGCAAAGAACAAAGAAAACAACAGGCTGAATGAAAGCAGTGCGATGCGGGAATCGTAAATGAATGAATCAACAAATTTTATTACCTCCCTGTTATACACCTTGGCAGGTATGATATCAAATATCAATGTGTGAAGCTGGATCTGTATACTTTTTTTTGAAATAAAAGGCAGGTTTGGAATCAGCGTAAATAGAAAAAGCAGCGAAGGTGGTATCGCCATGATAAAATTATAAGAGATCGCTGAAGCTCTTTCAAAAAGACCGTGTGTTTTTAATTGACGATAAAAGAAACGGATCACATCATATAATGGTACTCCTTCAAAGCCCGGTAAATGCCAATGTTTTGTTTGCTGCAGCAGTAATCCAACGGGACCTTTCGTTATAAGTAGTCTTTGATATTTTATCACTGGCCTTATTTAAATGTATATGCCAATATCCGGGTTTGCTTTGGCGGTTACAATTTTAATTTTTGATCCTGCTTATTATCAAGCTATCCAATGCATGCTGATAAGCCTTTGCAAATTTCAGGTGTTCCGGGTAAGTTGCAGCAAAGTTAGAGTATCCATTGAAATCCGGCTTTGCAACAAAGAAAATATAGTCTGTCTGCGGTGCATCAAGTACGGCATCGATGGTATTTATAGAAGCAGTACATATTGGCCCTGGAGGAAGACCAGTATGCAGGTAGGTATTGTATAAAGAGGGATGATCGAGGTGGCCATGTAAAATTCTCTTCAGGCCAAAATCACGCAATGCATATTTCACCGTTGGATCTGCTTCAAGCCGCATTCCTTTTTTTACCCGGTTCATATAAACACTGGCAACCAAACCTTTGTCACCTTGTTTATTGGTTTCCTCCTCAACAATGCTCGCTATCGTATAAACCTCATCGGGAGTAAAACTTATTGCTGCTGCTTTCTGTGTTCTTTGTCCCAACCAGAACTTTTTCTTTTGATCTGCCAGCCGGTCAAGTAAACCTTTCAACGAAGTATTCCACCAGAAAAGGTAAGAGTTCGGAATCACCAATGTCATTACGGTATTGGTATCTACATGGTACCGCTTCAATGAATCATTGCTGGTGATAAAATTGATTGCTTCCAGGGAATCGATCTCAAATTGTTGCCCAAGTCTGCCTGCGAGGTCTTCCTTGGTCCTTAACTTATTTATTACAAGCCTTACTGCGGATTGCCTGCCTGATTTTAGCATTCTTACGAGATCAACGATACTCATTCCATTTTTGATCTCATATTTTCCCGCCTTGACATTTGAGTTATACTTTACCCTTTTTGAAACAATGTTGAAAAAAAATGAGCCTTTAATAATTTTATTTGCTTTTAAGGATTGTGTTACCTGGTTATAAGTGGAACCCGTTCTCACGTAAAAAAATTTTTCAGTGGGAGCTGAAACTGTGGGACCAAAAACAGACCAAAGTGAATAGATCGAGGTTATACCCAATATTGCAGAGATGATCAGCAGTGCTTTTTTCATAGTTATGCGTTTCCATTTTTCACTTGATGTTAAAGCAAAGTAAAATAAAAAACCCCGCCTTATTCAAGCGAGGCCAATAATTATAACAATAATATTATTTTCTATTTGAATCCGGTGCAGGCAAAGGAACTGTGTTTGCCGGCTGGGTTTGTTGCTTAGATGGAGAAGTCTGGATCCCTTTGATAAGATCATCGCCGGTTGACGATGAACCTTCTTTCGGTATAAAAGCCGGTGACGCAAGGCAAAGCAAGCCCACAATCGCTGCAAATACCCAGGTCCCTTTTTCAAGGACGTCTGTCGTTTGCTTTACGCCCATTAACTGGTTGCCAAACCCGCCGAATGTTCCTGATAAGCCACCACCTTTTGGATTTTGGATCAATACGATCAGTCCAAGGATTACAGATGCAATAATGATCAGAATTCCGAATAATGCTAACATGTTATATTCAATTTATTTGAAGTTCTACGACTTGCGCCATGCGGTGGCCTGGTCTATTTTGGCTGCAAAGTAAGCGTTTTTAGAAGGATCGAGCAAACTTAATTTTCGATATATTTCAATGGCTTTTTGAGGTTTTTCCTGCTGAAGGTATGCTTCAGCCATTGATTCCGTTAGGATATCATCTTCAATATTACTTTTTTCTGCCAGGTTTTGCACTGCAATATCAATTTGTTCATTCCCTGGAGGTAGCTTTCCGTCATGCACCTTTTTCATACTTTTCAGCCAATCTGTAAAGCTTTTCAGTTGTTTACCCAGTTTATCACCTGGCTGAACCTCTTCACTTAATTTAATTCCCTGCGACGCAAAATAATCCGAGGCAAACAATGGCTCAAAGATCATGGGCTCATCATTTTTTACCGGTTCCGCTTCTGTTAATGAACTAATATTTGGGGTTGTGATTCCTGGTACCTTCTCCACGGGGACTAGCTCATCCAATTTTGATGTATGTTCAACAACCAGATCACTTTCCATCTTAATTACATCAATGGGACTAACCATCTCAATGTTCATTTTCACATCTTCAACATTCTCCATTTTTTCACCCTTACTAACTTCAATTACCCTATCATCTATCCTGTCAAGTTCTTTAAGCCTATAATTCAAGAGATATGGATTGTCAAAATGCAATGTGGTACGGCCTGCAATTTTTTTATACTGGCTGTTACTTTGATCTGAACCTTTCAATAAGAAAAAATGCGGTAAGCTGAAATATGGATATTTTGTTACCAGGTCATTTAGCATTGCACTACTTCCTGCATCAGCAATATCCCTGTTAAATAATTTTTTAAATAATTCTTTTGAATGCATGGATCATTATTAAAGGTGCATGTCACCAATTAGAAAATATCTTATTAAAGATCTCGTCAACAATATTTCTTACGATCTGTTCATTCAATGTAGATTCTGCCTGGGTTAGCGATTGTGTTGCATCAAAGTCAAACGTACGCATCAAATCAGCTTCCATGTTCTTTTTTTCATCCAATGAATTCCTGAACACGAGGTGAAAGCCGACAGTCAGCCTGTTACCACTGGCATTCGTTCCGCTGATACTTACTGTGCTGGTAAAATATTGAGTAATGAAACCACTGATATCATAATGTGCATCGTCATCATTGGTTTGTTTAAGCCTTGTGGTGTTGATGATCTTTGTCTTAAGCCTTTCGGTGAGTTGCGGACTTAATTGCGTATTCACATATTGCGCCTTGTTCTCAAAATAATTCACGCGAAATGTTTTCACTTCCTGTGGAATAGGAGAGGTGTCTTTAAATGAATACTTGCAGGTGGAAAAATTAAAAAGACTGAGAAGCAGAATAGATGTAAAGAGTAATTTTATTTGCCTGGATATTTGCATCGCGAAAAAAAGCATGGTTGATTTATGAACGATGATTTATGATGAATAATCAAAGTTGATAAAGTTAATTAGGTTGACGAGGATTAAATACAACTTCTAAACTATTTCAACTTTATTAACAACATCAACTAAATATTTACAAATTCTCAATATCATACTCCTTTAGCTTCCGGTATAGTGTCCTTTCACTGATACCAAGATCCAGGGAAGCATCGCGACGCTTGCCACGGTGCTTCTTAAGTGCTTTTATGATAAGCTCTTTTTCTTTATCCATGATACTTAGGGACTCTTCTACATCAACATGCTGCTGAATATTCTTGTCATTCTGTAAAATCACTGCCTGTTGATTCTGGTTGTATTGGTTATTCAACCCGCCATTATTCAACTCCTTCAAATTACCATTATCCTGGTTAAAAACAGGAGCATGCTGTGAAATGGATGGATTTTGCAAAAGATCAAAGAACATTTTCTTTAATTCGTTCACATCCTTTTTCATGTCGAAGAAAAGCTTGTACAGGATCTCACGCTCATTTGCAAATTCACTGTGACTTACGCTTCCACTGCCCCCAACCAATACCGGTAGCCTGGAATAATTATGGTCAGGTAAAAATCCACGTAATTGTTCTGCATTCACGGTTTTATCTTTACTTAATACAGATATCTGCTCCGCTATATTTTTTAATTCTCTTACATTGCCCGGCCAGCCATAATTAACCAGGAGATCTCTTGCATCATCTGTCAATTGTACGGATGTTGTTTTATAGCGATCTGCAAAATCTGTTGCAAATTTTCTGAACAATAAGAAAATATCTTCTTTACGATCACGTAAGGCCGGAACTCTTATCGGTACTGTATTTAATCGGTAATAAAGGTCTTCCCTGAATCTTCCATTGTGTGTATATTCAAGCAGGTCTTTATTGGACGCTGCTATTACACGAACATCAGTCTTTTGAACTTTACTGCTACCCACGCGGATATATTCACCTGCTTCCAGTACCCTGAGTAAGCGAGCCTGGGTTCCTAAAGGCATTTCACCGATCTCATCAAGGAATATAGTTCCACCGTTGACTGTTTCAAAATAACCTTTACGGCTATCTACTGCGCCGGTGAAGGAACCTTTTTCATGACCGAATAATTCTGAGTCGATCGTTCCTTCAGGAATGGCACCACAATTCACCGCTATGAAAGGATTGTGCTTTCTTGCAGATAATGCATGTATGATAAGAGAAAATGCTTCTTTACCAACGCCGCTTTCACCATTAATTAATACGCTCAGGTCTGTATTTGCAACCTGCACTGCAACGTTCAGTGCATGGTTCAAAGAAGGTGAATTTCCGATGATTCCGAAACGATTTTTTATTGCTTGTTGATCCATAACCTCTTTGCTCTGTTTTAAATTCTTTCTGCCTCTCCAATTAATGTACCTGCCGTACAGGAAATGATCTTCACAGTCACATAATCTCCTTTCTTAAAATTTTCCTTTGGAAATACAACCACCTTATTATTATCAGCTCTTCCATGAAGCTCATTTTCACTTTTCTTGGAATTGCCTTCCACAAGTACTTTAAAAATTTTTCCTACATCTCTCTGCATACTAAGTAATGAATGTTGCCTGTACAGATCAACCAATTCCTGCAGCCTTCTCTTTTTTATATCCAGTGGCACATCGTCTTCAAACCTGCGGGCGGCCAGGGTTCCCGGCCGTTCAGAATAATAATACAAATAAGCCAGATCATATTTACAATATTCCATCAGGCTTAACGATGCGATGTGGTCATCTTCATTTTCTGTACAAAATCCAGCGATCATGTCTGTAGAGATACCACAATCCGGAATGATCTCACGGATACGGTCAATTTTACTTATATACCATTCACGGCTGTAGGTTCTGTTCATCATCTGCAAAACCCTGGTGCTTCCACTTTGTACAGGAAGATGAATGTAATTACAGATATTCTCATATTTTTTTATGATGAACAACACATCATCCGTAATATCTTTAGGATGGGAAGTGGAGAAACGAACCCGTAAAAGCGGAGAGATATTAGCGACCATTTCCAGCAGTCCCGCAAACGTGACTATACCT
>JBDSDG010000138.1:0-14951 GCA_039920685.1 Ferruginibacter sp. | reverse complement strand
AAATGATACTTGATCCTGGATTCTTGATAGCTGGATAATAAATCCAGTATCCGCTATCCAGTATCTAGTTTAAACTCTTCTCTTCTTCGGAGGCCTGCAACCATTGTGTGGCAACGGCGTTACATCTTTGATCATTGCGATCTCAAGCCCGTTTTGCGATAAAGAACGGATCGCGCCTTCGCGGCCACTGCCCGGTCCTTTTACATACACATCAACTCTCTTTAAACCTGCATCAACGGCTACTTTTGCAGCATCTGCGCCAGCCATCTGAGCAGCATAAGGAGTATTTTTCTTACTTCCTTTGAAGCCCATTTTACCTGCAGAAGACCATGAAATAACCTGGCCGTTCTTGTTGGTCAAACTTATGATAATGTTGTTGAAACTTGCGGTAACATGTGCATCACCGTAGCTATCTACTTTTACGATCCTTTTTTTTGCAGCTGCTTTTGCGCCGCCGCCGCTCTGTTGTGCCTTTGCCATAATTAATTAAAATAGGTAATCATTATTAATGTTCCCGATTCCCGGGACGAACCAACCCTCCTGCTGACTACTGCGATCCGGTGTTGATTCTATGAATTCGAGTCTATGCCTGGCTTATAGCTTGCAGCTAAAAGCTTATAGCTTTTTTTACTTCTTCGCTACTTTCTTCTTACCCGCAACTGTCTTGCGCTTACCTTTTCTTGTACGGCTGTTAGTACGGGTACGTTGCCCACGAACCGGTAAACCCTTGCGATGACGCAAGCCACGATAACAGGCGATATCAAGCAAACGCTTAATGTTCATCTGTGTTTCACTACGTAGAGCACCTTCAGTTTTAAATTCAGTGTTTATAACATTACGAATGGCAGTCTGCTCATCATCGTTCCACTGGTTAACTTTTTTATTGAAATCAATACCTGCTTTAGATAGTATGTACTGAGCTGTTGAACGTCCAATACCATAAATGTAGGTAAGGCCAATTTCACCTCTTTTATTTTTTGGTAGATCTATACCGGCAATACGTGCCATAATTTATTTAAGATTTATGATTTTAGATTTATAATTTATGATCTTCAATGGGGGGAATCATACATCCCACATAATATATCATATATTATCCTTGCTTTTGCTTAAAGCGTGGATTTTTTTTGTTAATCACATATAGCCTTCCTTTTCTCCTCACGATCTTACAATCAACGCTGCGTTTTTTTATTGAAGCTCTAACCTTCATTTTAATTGGTTTTTATCTTTAGCTAATGGCTAAAAGCTAACAGCTAATAGCTTGTATTTACTTGTACCTGAAAATAATTCTGCCCCTTGTAAGATCATATGGACTCATTTCAACACCCACTTTATCACCCGGCAGGATCCTAATATAGTGCATCCTCATTTTACCGGAGATAGTTGCCAGGATCTCATGCCCGTTTTCCAATTTTACCTTAAACATAGCATTACTCAGCGCTTCAACGATAGTTCCATCCTGTTTAATGAGTGCCTGCTTAGCCATAAATTTGGGAGCGCAAAGATAGGAGATATAATTTTAATTCTAACCAAATAATATACTTTTTTGCCGGAAATTGTACTATATAAAAGCAGGAATGAAAGCTTTTTGGATTTTTTCAGGTATTATTTCAGAATTTACCCTAACATTGGGTTCAGTTTTAATTTTAAATACGAAAAACATTATGAAAAAATTACTTTTAGGATTACTTATATACTCGCTTTTCATTATTTCCTGTAAGAATGATAATCCGGATCCTTCACCAGGAGTTGACAAATTTATGAGTGTTACAGCCGGCAGTACCTGGAACTATTCATATACTGATAACAACGCTTCGGCTAACAATTACAATTATATGCTTACATCTACTGACAGGGATACTTCATCAGCTGGTAAATCATACCATGTATTTTCCAACAGCAATGGCCCAAATGAATATTATAATATAACAGGCAGCGATTACTTTACACTCCAGGTTTTCTCCCTTGGAACTACTGATACTACATTAACCAATCTCTATTTGAAGGATAATGTAGCTGCTGGTACCACATGGGCTCAAGACTATATGATCGATATAGGTTTGCCTGTAAATGTGACAGTTACCAATAAGCTAGAGGCAAAAGGTATAAATCTAACCGTGGGGGCAACTGCGTATACAAACGTTATTCATATTATTACGACAATTACCAGTAGTACGATCGCTCTTATACCTGGATCAAGTCTTACGACTGACATTCATTATTACTATGCTCCTAAAGTGGGGCTTATTCAAAATGATTCAAAAATTGATGTAGATGTTCCGGGAATAATCACCCAGCATACAGATACAAAAACTACGCTTACAAGCGCTACTATATTGTAATATATTGAGGATTCTTTTAAAGGTAACCTGGCTCCGGGTTACCTTTTTTTATGGGTGGATTATAGGATCTTAACTTCAGTCCTCCTGTTCAATGCCCGGCCTTCTGGTGAGGAATTATCTGAAATGGGCTGAGAAAATCCATATCCCTTTGCAGTTACCCTTCCCGGATCAATTCCTTTCATCAGCAGGTATGCCCTTACGGTATTAGCCCTGTCTTCCGAAAGCTTCATATTATTTGCAGCTGTACCAACATTATCTGTATGCCCGCCCAACTCTATTCTTTCATCATCTTTCCTTACCAGGTATGCCACCAACTCATCCAGCACTGTAAATGATTCCGGCTGCAGGGTGGCCTTCCCCGTTTCAAAATTACAATCATCCAATACAAACGTTTTCGCAGGCTGGTGAAGGAGATCAACTATAAACGGCTTTCTATAATAAGCATTGCCGGTAGGCATAGGAATATCAAGTACATTCAGGCTTGTGGAATCTTTAAAACCCAGCACAAATATTTCATACTTATCGCCCACGGGCAAACGAAGTGTAAATTTTCCACTGTCATTCGATAACCCTTCGTATTCTTTACTATTCTTCTCGCTTTTAAAAACAATGATCTCATTATTTAAAGCATTTTTTTTATAGTCAGTTATGGTTACACTTACACCTGCATCCTTAGGAATGGAGCCATTTTGTACCGGGCTATTTTGTGCAATGGCTGCTAAAGGAATAAAACAAATTGCCAGGTAAAAAAACATTGATCTCATATTAAATAAATTTTATAACAAACATCAGAAAGTAATATAGAACTAAAATAGAAAATTGTACCTATAAATACTTCATTGAGATAAATCTTTCACTATAATTTATGCTGCAGCTGTTCTGTCATTGAATTTTTCCAGGCATTATAATCTCCTGAAATAATGTGCTTCCTTGCTTGGTTTACAAGCCAGCAATAAAAAGCAAGGTTATGAACACTTGCTATTGTTAATCCCAGGTATTCCTTGGATTTCACCAGGTGACGTAAATAAGCTTTGCTATAATAATTACTCATTTCACATTCAATGCCGTCATCCAGTACAGAAAAGTCATTTTCCCATTTTTTATTATCAATATTGATTATGCCTTTTGATGTGAACAGCATAGCATTTCTTCCATTTCTTGTTGGCATCACGCAATCAAACATATCTATCCCCATTGAAATGCATTCCAGGATATTCCATGGGGTTCCGACTCCCATCAAATACCTCGGCTTATTTTGCGGTAAGTGATCACAACACAATGCACATATCTCATACATTTTTTCGATAGGCTCCCCAACACTCAATCCGCCTATAGCATTGCCTGTTGCATTTTTTGATGAGATATATTCACAGGATGCCTTTCTCAGGTCATGATGCACACCACCCTGGACGATCGGAAACAGGTTCTGCGTATACCCATACCTGTCACCTGTTGCATTGAATTGCGTAAAGCACCTGCCGAGCCAGCGGTGGGTCAGATCCATCGATGTTTTTGCATAACCATATTCGCTGCCACCCGGCGGACATTCATCAAAGGCCATAATTATATCTCCGCCGATGGTCCGCTGTATATCCATAACTTTTTCTGGCGTAAATAAATGACTGCTGCCATCAATATGAGATTGAAACATTACGCCCTCCTCATTTATTTTCCTGTTCCCGGAAAGAGAGAAAACCTGGAAGCCCCCACTATCTGTAAGGATCGGCCTGTTCCAGCTGTTGAATTTGTGTAATCCACCGGCATTTTCCAATACTTCAAGTCCGGGTCGTAAATAAAGATGATACGTGTTACCTAGTATTATTTGTGCCTGAACATCATGAATAAGTTGTTGCTGCGTTACAGCCTTTACACTTCCAACGGTTCCAACAGGCATAAAGATTGGTGTTGAAATATTACCATGGTCTGTTCTTATTTTACCGGCACGGGCTTTTGAAGAAACGTCAACACCATTTATTTCAAATTCAAGCGAAGCCATAGTAAAAATTAATATTCAGGAGATAAAGATAGATAGTCGATTTGGAATGTGCTGATTTGAATATGTTGATTACTTGGAAATGTGATGATTTTGAAATTCTGAATTGAGATCCAACATTAATAAAAATCGATTGGTTATTTCAATCTAAATTGTAGCTACCAATTGTTATTTTTGTATTGATGTATTTACCAAAGCTTATTTTGCTGCATTGGCAGCAGATCATTTTTGTATTGTTTTCCGCCGTCGCCTTTATCCAGCTTTTCTATTATGTATTCTTTTTCAGCCGGCTTACATTTTACACACAAAAAGAAAAACCAATTTCCCAAACACATGCTGTAAGTGTAATAGTGTGTGCAAGAGATGAGGCAAAAAATCTTTTACAGAATCTGCCGGCATCGCTGACGCAGGATTACCAGGCAAACCACGAGGTTATTGTGGTTAATGATAATTCATTTGACGACAGTAAATATATCCTCGAAGAGTTTAAAAGAACATACAAGCAACTTCAGGTTGTTGAGCTGACACAGGAAGCAAAGATGATCGCCGGAAAAAAATTTCCCTTAAGCATTGGCATCAAAACTGCAAAGCATGAGATCGTTCTGTTAACAGATGCAGATTGCGCTCCCGCAAGTGAACACTGGATAGACAGTATGCAGCAGCATTATGATGTTGACACAGAGATCGTACTGGGATATGGAGCTTATCAAAAGAATACCGGCCTTTTAAATCTGATCATCAGGTGGGAAACCTTTCATTCCGCTTTACAGTATTTTAGCTATGCTCTTGCAGGCGTGCCATACATGGGTGTTGGAAGAAATCTCAGTTATAAGAAGCAGGTCTTTTTCAGGCATAAAGGTTTTTCTGCGCACAATGGTTTACCGGGCGGGGATGATGACCTGTTTGTAAATACCGCAGCCAATAAAAAAAATACAAAAATAAACATCGACAAAAATAGCTTTACACTAAGCAAGCCAGCATCCACATGGGATCAATGGCTTTCACAAAAAAAGCGGCATTATACCACAAGTAAATATTACAGGCCGCTACATAAATTACTTTTAAGTATATATGCATTTACGCATTTCTTATTTTACCCGTTGCTCATCGCAACCTGTTTATTTTATGACTGGAAATATGCTTTGATGGTATTTGCAGGAAGGATGGTAATCCAGGCAATTGTTTATTATAAAACGATGAACAAGCTTGGAGAAAAAGACCTGTTCCCCTTTTTTATCTTCCTGGATGCATGGATGTTTTTATATTATATCATCTTTGCGCCAGCGTTGATGAAGAAGCCAAAATCCACTTGGAAATGATCTTAATGAGATATGCCCTGGTTCACTAATTGACTTACATTTTAAAGAACTTGATTGAATAAAAAAGCTGCGAATTTAACATGATAAAAAATCAGTGGAATGAGTGGCAAAACATCATATGGATATTCTAAAAAAATATTTTGCAGATTTTACTCCGGGGCAGGAAAAACAATTTGCTGCCTTAAAAGACCTGTATACCGAATGGAATGAAAAAATAAATGTTATCAGCAGGAAAGACATTCAAAACTTTTACCTGCACCATGTACTTCATTCACTCGCCGTAGCCGCAAAATTTGATCTTCAGAAGAATATGCATGTAATGGATCTTGGCGCAGGTGGCGGCTTCCCTGGTATCCCCCTGTCAATAATTTTTCCTGAAGTGTCCTTTCACCTGGTTGATAGCATCAATAAAAAATTACAGGTTGTATTGCAGATTGCAGATTCAATCGGTTTAAGTAATGTAACAACCCAGCATATAAGAGCAGAAGAAATTAAGAACCGGCAGTTTGATGTTGTTGTTTCACGTGCTGTTGCGCCATTGAAGGATCTTTGGAGATGGAGCAAACCGCTTCTTAAAAAAAATAAAGACCCTGAATCTGTGAATGGATTAATTTGTTTAAAAGGCGGTGACCTGGCGAATGAAATTCACGAAAGTGGCTTAAAGCCATTCGTTTGGGAAATAGAAAAGATCTTCCCGGAAGAATATTTCAAAGAAAAATATATTCTTTACCAACCGGTTAAAAAATAGATCACTTGCCTGCCTCTTTACCAGGTGAGCTCCAGAAAATTATTCTTTCTTTCAACATCTGCCATTCGCCTGGAAGGATCTACCTCTGCTTTAATAAGGTCTGTAAGTTTATGTTTGAATTCAACAACATACGTTGGATGTGTCCATTTCCATTCTTCATGAACAATAAAGGATTGAGTGGAATTTTCGTTTTCCTTATTTCCAAACATCAGGTTCAGCGGAATATTATGCATCTCGGAACTTCCGTCTTTAAAGGTTAATTGCAGATCGATCGGCATTGGCATATGACCTGTTCTTTTCAGCCTGATCTTCGATATTCCATTTTCTTCCCACAAGCTGTCGATAGCATAATCTATGGTCTTTGTTGTATTTACCCAATATTCTTTGTACCAATCCAATTGAAGTCCGCTGACATCCTGCGCTAACTTAAAGAGATCATTCGCGTTTGGATGCTTGAATCTCCACTGGCGATAATATTCCAGGAGTATCCTATCTCTAACGGAGGCACCAACAATATAACCAAGCTGCTCCATAAAAACTTCTCCCTTACTATATGACGCGATACTGTATGCAAAATTTGAATTGTAATGATCACTGTGTGTTGCCAGTGGTTCTTCTAAACCCATTTGTACCAGCCTGAAATAACTATTATATGCGCCGGAATGATCTTCAGGCAGGCCATGCTCAACCAGGTCTTTAAGTGCTTTATTATCCGGATGAACTGCGAGTGTATCTCTTAGATCCTGCAAAGAGGATCTTTTATAATAAAACCGGGTGACAAGGTCATCAGCATAACTCGCAAATCCTTCATCCATCCATGGATAAAGGCTTTCATTAGTACCGAGCATCATTTGATACCAGCTATGCATCCACTCATGAAAAACCGTGCCGATTGAAGGACCTTGAATCAAAGTTGCCATCGCGTATTCCATACCACCATCCCCGCCTTGTATAAATGAATATTGCGGATAGGCATATTTTCCAAAATTTTTTTCGATAAAGGGAAGCGCCGTTACAGCTGCGTCACCAACTTTCGCCCATGCCTGGTCGTTAGCTGTGTTTCCTGGCTTGTTGTTATAGATAACATGGATAACAGGCCCGTTACCAGGTGTATTTTTTACCAGGTGAATAAAATCAGGATCTGCTGCCCAAACGAAATCATGCACATTGTTACCAATAAAATGCCAGGTACGTTTAGGAGTTGTTATTTCTTTCAGATCTGTTCCTGATTTATCATAACCCCACCCGACCTGTGCAGCATTTGTCAAAACACCGGTGCCACCGATCTTATAAGTTTTATCAATATTTATTGTTACATCAAAATCTCCCCATACGCCATAGAACTCCCTCGCTACATACGGCGTTGGATGCCAACCTTCATAATCGTACTCACATATCTTGGGATACCACTGGCTCATGCTATACCTCACGCCTGTCCCGGGATTATCTCTTCCGCTTCGCCTGATCTGCACAGGAACCTGGGCTTCAAATATCATTTCAAAAACAACTTTACTTTTTGGTAGGATCGGTGCTGACAGGTCCACCTCCAATATCGTCTCATGGTATTTAAAAGATTGCGCAACGCCATTCATCTTTAATGAAATGATCTTTTGATAGCCGATCTCATCCTCTTTTAATTTCATGATCCTGTCCTTTACCCTTGAATCCCAATCCGGCCTGTTGTTGATCAATACCTTTCCCAACTCCCTGCTTCTTGCATCCATGCTGCTGTTTGGCTGAAATGCATTCCAGTATAAATGATAAAAAACTTTCTGTAATTTATCACCTGAATTGTTACTGTACTCAAGTCTTTGTTTACCTGTGAATTTGTTTGTAACAACATCCACATCAATATTCATACTGTATTTCACCCGTTGTTGCCAGCGATCCGGTTGCGCAAAACCAAATGAGAAAAAAGCGAAGGAAACAAGAACTAAAAAAAATCTTTTATACGTCATATTGAGCTCGTTTATTTATTTTAAGCGATGACATCTAAACATAGATGACTCTTAGACAAAAATCGGAAATTTAACCACATATCAACCACGTTACCGGATAAGCGGTTCTGGATTGGATAAATTTAATTCCCCATTAATCTTTGATCAAATCCAAGGATGAGCCTGAACAGGTCTTCATGCTCATTCAACGGGAGTGTTTCTGCTTTATCAAATACATCGTGATACGCCTTGATCCCTCCCAGGGTATAGAAGAAAAAAGCCGGAACTCCTTTTTCTGAAAAAAAATAGTGGTCACTGTTAGCCGCCTTTCCTCTTGGATTTATTTTTACCAATAACTTTTTATCATCATTCACAGCATTGATCATTGAAAATTCATAAGGGAATTCAGTAGCATTTACAACCGTTATACCTTCCTCACCGGTGCCGGCTAGATCGGTATTGATCAAAAATCGAATATGCTTTAACGGTACCAATGGATTCTCGGTATAATACTTCGAACCGATAAGTCCTGCTTCTTCACCAGCGAAACAAATAAATCCTATGGAATAAGGCTGCGGATGGAGGGCATAATATTTTGCAAGATCCAGTAACAATGAAATTCCACTTGCATTATCATTTGCTCCGGGAAAATAAGTATCCTTACCCAATCCGCCAAGATGATCGTAATGGGCGGTGATAAAAATGAAAGAATCAGGCCGGGCTGTTCCCTTTACCATTGCACAAATGTTTGAAGCCTTAAAGTTTTTTATAAATTTATTTTCAATATCAGCAGAGAAATTCATTGGTTTACTGGATATAGCACGCCTATCAACATTGATCATTGTATAACCTGCGACTTCTGTTGCAAGGTCCATTGTTAGCTTTTCTTCCAGGTGTACGATAAATTTTTCTTCAGCATTAATAAATGTAACACTGTCTTTCTGCATCAGATTTCCTGATGCCTTTACACTTCTGGATTCGGGCGCAACAATAAATTCCTTTCCAGGAACCAATGTCCTGCCATTTATAATAGCTGACATATCACCGGGGAAAGTATTGATCGGGTAAGAAAAAAGCTGGAGAAACGATTTGCCATGCAAAGGCTCCACTCCATACTCTTTATATTTAGCCGCGATAAAATCAGCTGCTTTACTCATTCCATCTTTTGTATATCCACGGCCCCAGAAATAAGGTGACGTCAGCGTATCCACGATCTTTCTTGCAAAAGAAATATCCTGTGCATGCAATGAATCAAAACACGGACAACATACAAATAACAAGATGTATTTTTTCATGATATGGCTTAAATGACTCATTCCTTACCGGCAATTACGATAACGATCTCTCCTTTTACAGGCTTTTCATTGAAATGCTCATACACTTCCTGTAAGTTACCTCTTTTATTCTCTTCAAATTTCTTAGTAAGCTCGCGACTGACACAACATTGGCGGTCGCCACCAAAATATTCTATGAAGTTCGACAGCGTTTTTACAAGACGCATGGGGCTTTCGTAAAAGACCATGGTACGTTCTTCGGCAGACAATTTTTTTAAAATGGTTTGCCGCCCTTTTTTTAATGGAAGAAACCCTTCAAAGCAAAAGTTATTGATCGGAAGTCCGCTATTTACCAGGGCGGGAACAAATGCTGTTGCACCGGGCAAACACTGAACCTCTACGTTATTCTTAATACATTCTCTAACTAATAAAAATGCAGGATCGCTGATACCTGGAGTACCAGCATCTGTAAGTAATGCAATGTTTTTGCCTGCTGCCAATTGATCGGACAAATGCGAAACTATTTTGTGTTCGTTGTGTTGGTGGTAAGGTGACATTGGCTTATTTACCTGGTAATGCTTTAATAAAACAGATGATGTTCTCGTGTCTTCTGCAAGTATAAGGTCAACACTATTTAATATTTCAATGGCCCGGTATGTAATGTCGGAAAGGTTGCCGATGGGTGTAGGAACTATGTAAAGCATTTCAGCTGCAAGTTGATAGCTGTTAGCTATTAGTCAAACCAAAAGCGGCTGCTAATGGCTAATAGCTAAAGGCTAATGGCCTAATTTAATTAATAGATATTTCAAAAACTTCCATCACCGGGTTTGCAAGAAATTTTTTTGCAGCATCTGATGCTAACTGAAAAGCGGCTTCTTTGTTGGCTGCGTCGATCTGCAGATCTATATGTTTACCGATCCTGACATCTGCAACTTCTTTCAATCCTAGATTTTGAAGTCCACCTAAAACTGCTTTTCCCTGTGGGTCAAGCAGGTCTTTTAGTGGCATCACTTTTACCTGTGCTGTAAATATCATGCTGATTATTTTTAAAGGTCAAAGATAAAATAATGTATGCGAGGAAAATAATGGGAACTGCAACCCATTGAAAGATCAGTACTGCGATCACCGAAAAGACCAATAATATCATCTTTGGTAAATTATTTTTTATGGAAAGATCTTTAAACTTTAAAGCCATTATTGGAACGTTGCTCACCATGATCCACGAAAGGAACAAAATCATCCCGTACAAAACCCATTTACTTAACAATGCAGAAACCACAAATTTATCAGTTGCATGCCAGTAGATCAATGGAAACGAAGCGATCAATAATCCTACCGCGGGAGTTGGTACACCTTTAAAACCATTTTGCTGGGAATCATCCATATTAAATTTCGCAAGCCTGTATGCAGCGGCAGCAGCGACAATAAACGCTGGTAACAATAATATCAATGAAGCTTCTATCCCGCTTTCATCCCTTGCATAACTCATTCTAAGGAACTGGTAAAGGATCATAGAAGGAGCGGCACCGAAACTCACAACATCGGCTAATGAGTCCAATTGTTTTCCCAATTCTGAAGAAGCATTGAACAATCTTGCAACAAATCCGTCTAAAAAATCTACCACGCCTGCAAGCCCGATGAACAAAGATGCCATCCAGATCTTTTCCGGTATGTCTATGAATTGTGCTCCTTCTTCATTATACTGGATACTAATCCCATTCTGTAATGTGAATACTATGGCCAGGCAGCCGAAGACAAGGTTTAGAAGAGT
The DNA here is from genome assembly GCA_039920685.1 of Ferruginibacter sp. GTDB lineage: Bacteria > Bacteroidota > Bacteroidia > Chitinophagales > Chitinophagaceae > Ferruginibacter. The sequence goes on along the minus strand of JBDSDG010000138.1, from coordinate 3,567 downwards.
GAATAAGTTTGGGATTTTTTTCATGTTTGTCGATAACATTTGGAAATTTATTCCAAGGATGTGGGGATGTGAGAATATGGGAATGTGAGGATGTGTGAATTTATGCTGAGTGATTATTTTGTCTAATTATCACATCAGCACATTCCCTCATTTGCACATTATCTTTTCATCAACGCCTCGATCTCATCCACCGTAAGGGGAATATTCTTCATCAGGTCTTTGTTGCCATTCTTGGTTATCCAAAAATTATTTTCGATCCTTACACCAATATTCTCCTGTTCAATATAAATTCCGGGCTCAATGGTAAAAACCATTCCGGCCTTGATCGGCTCAGTACGTGTTCCAAGATCATGTACATCAATCCCAAGATGATGCGAGATACCATGATACAAATATTTTCTATAAGCCCTGTTCTCAGGATCCTCGTTTTTAATTTCTGATCTGCGTAGCAAACCTATCTTCTGAAATACAACAGTTGCTTCATCACCAACCTTTTCAGTGTAATCAAGGATACTTATCCCGGGCTTTAAAATACTTGCAGCATATTGGTGAAGCTGGAGGCATGCATTGTATACGGTTTTTTGCCGGCGGCCAAATTTACCACTCACCGGTATAGTGCGTGTAAGGTCAGCATTATAATTACCATACTCAGCACCAAAATCCATCAACAATAATTCGCCTTCCTTGCATTCCTGGTTATTCTCAACATAGTGTAGTGTTCTGGCCCTGTCACCACTTGCAATAATGGAACCATAGCCTGGTCCGGATGAGCGCTGAGATAAGAAAGAATGGTATATCTCTGCTTCGATCTCATATTCCATTACTCCCGGCCTGATGAACTGGAGCAAACGCCTGAAAGTATTCTCCGTAATGTCTATTGCTTTCTGCAACACTTCTACTTCCAACGGTGTTTTAACTGCCCTTAATTCTTTGAGGATCTTTGCACTTCGCTCATACTGATGAAGGGGAAAACGTTGTCGCATCATTTTTGCGTAGCGGCTATCCCTGACAGGTACCTGGTTCGACCTTCGGTCGTTCTCATTACTGTTCAGGTAAATTGTATCAGCTAAATGGATCCATGGCTGTAAAACACTGTCAAGGATATCCAGCCATACAATGGTTTTTATACCTGAGATCGCCTGCGCCTCGTTTACCCTTAACCGATGCCCATCCCATTTTTCCTTCATTTCATTTGGCCTGACAACTACAAGTACCTCCCTGAACTTTGGATCCGGGTTCCCCGGAAATAACACCAGCATCGTGTCCTCCTGTTCTATCCCTGTCAGCCAAAACAGGTCAGCGTTCTGTTTATATTTATATAAAGCGTCACCATTGGTTGGCAGCTCATCGTTACTGTTAAAGATCGCAATTGAATTTTGCGTCATTTTAGCAACAAAGCGCTGGCGGTTTTGAATGAATATTTCAGGATTTAAAGGAAGGTATTTCATGTCTTTGATGTTTTGGCATTAGAAATTATCTATCAAAAAAATATGAATGCAATATACGTTTTAATAATTCTTCATATATATGCCTGATAATCACAGAAAAGTAAAAATAAGGTTCATTTAATATTACTGCACTTAAATAAGACAACTTTTAATAAAAACAAAAGGTTTTAATTGTTTACCAATAAATATCAATAAACACTGAAATGGTCAGTGAATTACTCGAATCGCTATTTTTTTTATTTTAATGAAACCCTACCTTTGTCTCTGAACTAAACCGCTTGCTATGTCAGTAAACATTATGCTCGAAGCACCAATTGGTGCTTTGGCAGCGTTAGGCTTGCACACAAATGAGCCGATCAATTATCAATTAAGCCCTTCGGAGTTATGTGAACAAACAGTAAAACGCAAGGAAGGAGTAATAAATGACACCGGCGCTCTTGTGATCAATACAGGAAAGTTTACAGGCCGCAGTCCCAAGGATAAATTTACAGTAAAAGATGCTCTGACAGCTGACACGGTTCACTGGAATAATTTTAATATTCCAATGGAGGAAGAGAAGTTTCTCGGCCTGAAAGGAAAAATGATGAAATACCTTTCCTCGAAGGAGTTATGGGTTCGCGACTGCTTTGCTTGTGCAGATGAGCATTTCCGGTTAAGCTTGCGTGTGATAAATGAAAATCCATCAAGCAATTTGTTTTGTTACAATATGTTCATTCGCCCATCAGAGAAACAATTAGAAGATTTTAAACCACATTGGCATATTATCCAGGCGCCGGGTTTTAAGGCTGATCCGGCAACTGATGGAACCGTTGCAGAGAATTTTGCAGCGATTAGCTTCACTCATAAAATAATTCTTATTGGCGGAACCGGCTACACAGGTGAAATGAAAAAAGGAATTTTCACGATGTTGAATTATGTGTTGCCGGAACGTGCAAATGTTTTAAGCATGCATTGCAGCGCTAATATGGGAAGGGATGGTGATACAGCTATTTTCTTTGGATTGAGTGGAACGGGCAAAACTACTTTAAGTGCTGATCCGAACAGGTTGCTGATAGGCGATGATGAGCATGGCTGGACAAACGACAGTGTATTTAATTTTGAAGGTGGATGTTATGCCAAAACCATCGACCTGAGTGAAGAAAAAGAGCCCGAAATATTCCAGGCCATTAAGCCAGGCGCCCTAGTGGAAAACACTACGTTTATTCCAGGCACTAATAAAATCGATTTCAGCAGTAAGTCGATCACTGAAAATACAAGAGTAAGCTATCCGTTGTCATTTATCAGCAATGCTTTGGAACCTTCTATTGGGAAAACCCCGAAGAACATTTTTTTCCTAACTGCTGATGCTTATGGTATCCTGCCACCGGTAAGTAAGCTTACTGCTGGCCAGGCAATGTATCAATTCATCAGTGGTTATACGGCGAAAGTGGCGGGAACGGAAGCCGGAGTAACAGAACCCAAATCAACTTTCAGTGCATGTTTTGGAGCCCCATTTTTACCGTTGCATCCCGGGCAATATGCAAAAATGCTTGGCAATAAAATGAAAGAACATAACGTCAATGTGTGGTTGATCAATACCGGTTGGAGCGGTGGTGCATATGGAGTTGGGCAGCGAATGAAATTATCTTATACAAGAGCGATGATCACAGCTGCTTTGGAAGGTAAATTAGAGACTGTAACTTTTGAACCTCATCCCGTTTTTGGAATGATGATGCCCGCATCGTGTCCGGGTGTTCCAACCGAAGTTTTAAATCCGCGGAATACATGGAAGAATAAAGATGAATACGACCAGAAAGCAAAGCAACTGGCAAATGAATTCATTAAGAACTTTGAAAAATATGCAGCTGGTGTTGAACCGGAGATAATTGCCGCAGCTCCAAAAGTATAAAAATAGATCTGGTTTTATAATTGGTTTAAGTCTTTCGCTTTGAAACGGCTTAAACCATTTTCTATTTAGAGAGGTTGAAGTTGATCGAAGGTCATCTCAGGTATTTCGCCCTCAATGATAAGCCTGCCCAGGGTTTTAGACCGGATATCTTCTACTGTTACTCCCGGAGCTCTTTCCAATAACCTGAATCCTTCAGCCGTCACTTCCATTACAGCCAGATCGCTTACGATC
>JBDSDG010000137.1:0-10817 GCA_039920685.1 Ferruginibacter sp. | reverse complement strand
CAAGCAATATGCTATTGAATAATTCCCCCATGCGAATTCAGAAATTCCGGCAGGCGATCAGTTATGCAATTGATAGAAAGAAGATGATGCTTTACCTGCGTAACTCAATTGGCACCGCAGCAGAAAGCGGATTTATTCCTGCGGGATTACCTTCATACAACGCGGAAATTGTTGTTGGTTATAAATATGATCCAGCGAAAGCCAGGCAATTATTACAGGAATCAGGTTATATGGATCAGCTGGATCAGCCTCCTATAAAATTAATCACCGTGCCTAACTATGCCAACCTTGGAAGCTATATTGCCAGTGAGTTGAAGCAATCAGGCATAAATATCCAGGTTGAGGCAATGCAAAAGAGTTTATTGCTTGAACAAACTGCAAAATCACAGGCGCTCTTCTTTCGCGGCAGCTGGATTGCAGATTATCCTGATGCAGAAAATTACCTCGGTGTTTTTTACAGTAAGAATCCTGCGCCACCTAACTATACAAGATTTAAAAACAAAGACTACGATGCATTGTATGAAAGGTCCTTAAAAGAGATCAACGATTCTATACGTTATGAGATCTACAGGCAAATGGACCGGATAATTGTTGACCATGCGCCTGTTATTCCTTTGTGGTATGATATGGTGTTGCACCTGGTGCATAATAATATAAATGGATTCTATCCGAATAGTTTGAACATGCTTGAATTGAGAAGGGTGAGGAAGGAGTAAGGGGGATACGGGATAATATTCCCCATTCAGTTCGTAATAATTGATGCCGGTCACTGCTCATACTTAATAATCACATATAGATAAGGCTGCCCCGGGGGAAAGCCAGTTAAAACTCAAAATCAACAGCGAGAAATCTTTTTATAAACTTATCGGATGTAATAGTCTATTCAAGGATGTAATTACCACTGGTTATCAAGCTGATTTTTTCAATTTGCCATTAAAGCTTTTTTTAAATTTTTCCACTTTAGGCTTTACAACAAATTGGCAATAAGGAGCTATGCCATTTTGCAAATAATAATCCTGGTGATAATTTTCAGCAGGGTAAAATTTGGTAAAAACTTCAAGTGTTGTGACAATGGGATTAGGATATGTACCGGAGTTATTTAGCTTGTCCATATATGCCTGTGCAAGATCTTTTTGCATCTCACCATGATAAAAAATAACACTTCTGTACTGGCTGCCTATATCATTTCCCTGCCTGTTTAACGTTGTTGGATCATGCGTTTTCCAAAAGACTTCAAGCAATTCTTCAAAGGAAATTATGGTTGGGTCATATGTTATCTGCAGGCATTCAGCATGCCCGGTTAACCCGGTGCATACAGTTCTATAATCAGGGTTCGCAACATCACCGCCACTATAACCACTTTTAACGGATACAACACCATTTAAAAGTTGAAAGACAGCTTCTGTGCACCAAAAGCATCCATTACCAAATGTGGCGACCTCATTAGTTTGATGCTCCGAGTTATTAATGTTATTTGTATTGATCATTGTTATAAATTGTCATCATTCAAAGATACATAGTTAGGAGATCTCATATTAATACCGGTACAATATAAGATGATTATTAAAAATGTTTAATACCAGGCTTTATAGGCAGGCCTTTGTTCATGTAACCATAAATGTTCAACAGTGATGCCAACAATAAAAGAATACGCGGTCCGGTTAAGCCCGGGATAGATATGAAACGACAGCTGCAATTATTTGCAGATAAAAAAATCTACATGCCGCCGGGTGGTTACATATGCCGGAGGCCTGGAAGATTATAATGATAGGCCTGGGTGGCACATTATCCGGCAACGGTTCGCATTTACATATAACTATTAGCGATAGTAGCGGTTAAACCACCAGAGGACATTTGATGGATGGATGCATAATTTATTCAACGGCAGAGATCATTATACAAAGTTCTGATAAACTGATTTCATAAGAGCAAAAGACGGCACCACTGAATGGGAAGAATTACAAATTGAGGAGAAACTGCTACAACAATAACCATATCTATACACCTCATAGTTCGTACCGCCGGCCCGCTACGTATCTTTATAATAAAATAGGACACCTTCATGAAGCTTTTTCCAGACTCTACTTTACATCAATTGGAATTCGATAAGGTGAAGGAGTTATTAGCAGAACATTGCCGTACAGAACACGCAAGAGCAAGAGTCCTTCATCTTCGAATTCATACCAGGCTTGATTTTATCAGGACAGCCCTTCAGCAGTCCAGTGAATTTAAGATCATATTGGATAGTGGAGAATATTTGCCTAATGATTTTACGACAAGCATTACCAGGGAGATAAAATTACTTGGTATACCAGGAGCTTCATTAAGTGGAGAGCAATTTTTGGTGTTGCGAAGACTGGCAGAGAATGCGGCTAATATTTTCCGCTGGTTTGATATAGAAAGAAGAAACACGTACCGGGGACTGGCGGCAGTTATTGAAAATACCTATTTTGAAAAGAACATTAAGGCCCAGATAGAGCAGGTACTGGATGAGGCAGGCGCTGTAAAAGATACAGCCAGTGAAGAACTTTCCCGGATCAGAATGATGTTGTATAGAAAACGAAATGAATTGAGAAAGTTGTTTGACAGGTTGGTTGGAAAACTTAATAAGCTTGGCTACCTGGCCGACATTGAAGAAAGCTTTATGAATGGAAGAAGGGTCCTTGCTGTTTTTGCAGAACAGAAACGAATGATCAAAGGCGTCCTGCATGCTGAGAGCGACAGCCGCAAGACCAGTTTTATTGAACCGGAAGAAACAACTGAATTAAATAATGAGATATTTTCCTTAGAACAGGATGAAGCTAAGGAGATCTATAAGATACTACGGAACCTTACTGCAGAATTGAGCGTGTATGCCCCACTGTTAAAAACGTACTTTGATATTAGCGGTGATTATGATTTTATTCGTGCAAAAGCAAAACTGGCTATTGACATAGGAGGTAATTACCCAATGCTAAAGGATAAGGCGCATGTACAACTGATCAATGCCTTTCATCCACTCCTATTGTTATATAATAAAAAGAATAATAAATCAACGGTTCCGGTAAACCTTACCTTGAATGAAGCAAATCGTATACTTGTTATTAGTGGCCCAAATGCGGGAGGTAAAACCGTTACTTTAAAAACAGTCGGCTTATTGCAGGTAATGCTCCAGGCGGGTCTGCTTGTTTCAGTTAGCCCCGACAGTGAGATGGGAATTTTCAAGCAACTGATGATCCATATCGGTGATACACAAAGCCTCGAATTTGAGCTGAGCACGTATTCATCACATTTAAAGAATATGAAGTATTTTATGGAGAATGCCAATGGAAAAACGTTGTTCTTTATAGACGAGCTAGGGAGTGGCAGTGATCCCAATCTTGGCGGTGCTTTCGCTGAAGTGATCATGGAGGAACTGGCTTATAAGCATTCATTCGGGATCGTAACAACGCATTACCTCAATTTAAAGGTTATGGCCAATAAGGTTGCCGGTATTATAAATGGTGCAATGCAATTTGACGAGAATAACCTGCTACCACTTTATAAACTGCAGGTAGGCCAGCCTGGTAGTTCATATACCTTTTCTATTGCCGAAAGAATTGGGCTTGATAAAAAATTGATCAATAAGGCAAGGAAATTGGTTGATGAAGATCATTTTCAATTAGACAGGCTTTTAAATTCCACAGAACAAGATCTTCAATTTATTGAGAAGGAAAGGGCTAGGCTCAACAGGCTGCTTCACGAGAATGAACAATTAAAAAAGGAAATGCAGGCTTTGATGAATAAGGAGAAACATCAACAGGAGATAGAGATCTTACTACAACAGAATAGGATCTCGGAAGAGAGACTGGCTTACTTAAAAGATATGGAGCGAAAGCTAAAAGCAATGGTAATCGAATGGAGAAAGGCAGAGGACAAGGAAAGCGTAATGAAAACAATCCATGCATTATTATCCAACCATAAAGAAAAATTTAAAGTAGAGAATCAACAGAAAAAACTTGATGAAAAGTTTAAGGAGATCGGAGGTGAGATCAGACCCGGAGATAAAGTAAGAATGAAGAACAATCGTTCTGTAGGTATTGTGAAAGAACTACGCGGTAAAAAGGCGATCTTACAGGTTGGTGTGATTCCCATTACCGTTGACTTGAAGGATTTGGTAGTGGTGGTTGAAAAATGATCGCATCACTGAATCGATGGAACTGTTTCCAAATAAATCAGTTATTATCCTTCGCGAGGATCTCCGGAATTCTAATCATCATATGTCCTTTTTACAATCGAGTAGGAATGGTGCAACCCATTCTACAAAGCCCGGGGTAGAAGAATAAAGAATTCTTCCTTTAACGGACTGAAATTTGCATATGGATGGAATTAGTTATTTGTTTAATTTTTTTTTTCAACCTGAAAATTATTTATGTCTAATCTTTACTTGTTTTTACAAAGGCAGATGGTGATTGCTGTAATCATTCTTTCACCATTCATCGCTGCTGCACAAGCGCCCACTATAAGTTATTCTATAGAGATAGCCGGACTTACATCGCCGATCAATGTTACAAGTGCTAATGATGGAACTAACCGGTTATTTGTACTTCAACAGAATGGCATCATCATGGTTAGGGATGGGGTAAATTTTACTCAATTTGCCAATTTTGGTATTGGAGGAGCCAACATCGTGTTATTTGGTGGAGAGCGAGGTTTATTAAGCATGGAATTTCATCCGCAGTATGATGGCATTAATAACAGGTTTTTCTATATCTATCATAATGATCTGAACGGAGATATTGCTATAACGCGGTGTGAAACCACATTGGGAAATATAAATACTGCGAATCTAAGTACTATAACAAATATCATTACTATTCCGCATCCAGTCAACTCAAATCATAACGGCGGGCAATTGCGATTCGGATCAGACGGCTATTTATACTTTGCAACCGGTGATGGCGGAGGAGGAAATGATATACCTAATAATGCACAAACAGGGACTGTTCTTTTAGGAAAAATGATACGCATTGATATTGATCGCACAAGCGGTATTAAGAATTATGCTATTCCTCCTGATAATCCTTACATCAGTGATCCAGCTTTTGATTCTGCTGTTTATAACCTGGGCCTTCGAAATCCTTATCGCTGGAGTTTTGACCGGCTGACTGGTGATCTTTGGATCGGTGATGTTGGCCAGGGAGCCCGGGAAGAGATCAATTTCCGTCCTGCTGGAAGCACAGGTCATAATAACTTTGGATGGCGTTGTTTTGAAGGCTACATTCCTACTCCAGGCGTTCCTGCATGTACGCCTGTAGATTATGTGCCCCCGGTATTTGATTATGCTAATCCTGATTCCGGAAGATCTGTAACATGCGGTTTTGTTTACCGCGGCACTGAATTTCCAACACTATATGGCCGTTTTGTCGCAACTGATGTTTACTCCGGTTATACCTGGATATTATCTCCAAATGGAAATGGAGGATTTGATTCTACAGAACAAGCTGTTCCTAATGCCAATACCATTGTAGCTTTTGGAGAAGCTGAAGATGGAACAATTTACGCAGTTTCTCAATCCACCAATACAGTATATAAGCTTATAGCAACAGGAGGAGCTGTACTACCGGTAAAGCTTACCAGTTTCTCGGGGATCGCAAAGGCTGGTTACAATGAACTCAGATGGAAAACCGATGCAGAATTGAATACGGCCAGGTTTCACATTGAATTCAGCAAGGATGGTTTTTCTTTTACAAGAGCAGGCACTGTTCCTGCCAGCAGAATAACTTCAGGAAGTAGTTATGTGTACCAGCATTTTCTTAATTATAAAGGCGATGTGTTTTACAGGCTTGCCACAGAGGATGATGATGGAAGTATTGCTAATTCAAATGTGATCAGGTTGAAAGGAACAGATAAAGATCATTTACGCATATATCCAAGTTATGTAAGCAATGGAGTCATCAACCTGGAAACAAATGGTAGATCATTGAATGGAATGAGTGTTGTAAACTCAGAAGGCATGGTTGTATTTAAAAAAGATCTTAAAGGCGCTATTAGTACAATAGTTCCAATAAATTTACCAGTTCTTCCAAAGGGAATGTATATAGTTGAAATAGATGGTAACGGTTTTTCGCAATCAGAAAAAATATTTATACAATAGATATATGTAATTTCATTTGTTATTGCATTTATTGAGTTCGGTCTTAGTTATTAAATGAATACATCATTGGGAATTGGTAGCGCATCCAGTTACCTTATTCAGCAATACTTTCCTTATAATTCTTTCGTGTCCAATTATATCAATTCCTTTTAGAAACCATAGTTTCCAGGGTTTTGTTTACTTTCTTTATATTGCTATCCCATCCTTTATGGCTGAATGATAACTTTCATCGCCTTTTCTTTGGAAGCGTTTCCAAAAACTTGATATGCTTTAAGTATTTCATCTAGTTTAAAATGATGTGTAATTAATTTACCGGGATCAATCTTTCCTGATGAAACCGTTTTTAGCAGCATAGGGGTGGTATTGGTATTTACTAATCCCATCGTTATGGTAATATTTTTTATCCAAAGGTTTTGAATTTCCAGGTTTACGCTATGACCATGTACACCAATGTTGGCAACATGTCCACCGGGCCTGACAATATTCTGGCAAATATCAAATGTGGTAGGGAGACCTACCGCTTCAATTGATACGTCCACGCCATCTTTTGTTTCTGACATTATTCTTTTTACTGCGTCTTCTTTTTCTGAATTTATGGTATCGGTTGCACCGTATTGTTTTGCCAATTCCAGGCGGCTTTCATTAACATCAATCATGTAAATTTTTGCAGGCGAATAGAATTGTGCAGTTAATAAAACAGACATTCCTATTGGACCTGCACCAACTATGGCAATGGTATCCCCGGGCTTAACACATCCGTTTATCACACCGATCTCATGTCCTGTTGGAAGTATATCGCTTAGCATTACCATAGCTTCTTCATCCACTTTTGCAGGGATAGCATACAAGCTATTATCGGCATGTGGAATGCGTACATATTCAGCCTGCGTACCATTAATTATATTTCCTAAGATCCAGCCGCCGTCTTCACAATGAGAGTACATTTGTTTTTTACAATATTCACAAGTACCATCAGAAGTAATACAGGAAATAATTACGTGATCCCCTGGCTTAAAATTCCTTACCGCTGATCCAACTTGTTCAACAATGCCAACCCCCTCATGGCCGAGTGTAGTCCCTGGTTTAACGGAAGCAGTTTTACCTTTTAGAATTCCTAGGTCAGTTCCACAAATGGTTGTCTTCAATATCTTAATTAAGGCATCGGTTGGCTTTTCAAGGATCGGTACCGGGATTTCCTTCAATTCAATTTTACCGGGACCTCCGTAAACCAGGGCTTTCATGGTTACCTTAGTTATGCTGGGCTTTGTTGCATCATTTGATTTTATTATTGTTTTCATAATTTAAATTTTAGATTTTATAGATCCGATCATTTTCCGAATGCGTTAGATAGTCCGCAATGTCAAGTGGAAGTGTACATCAAAGTCATCTTTAATTTTAATAAGGCCCGCAAACTTTTGTGGCGGTGATAATTTGAAATCAGAGAAGCGAAAACTTCGTCTTCCATTCAATTGTATATTATCAGATCCGGATTGCAGAAAGGAATAATCTAATTCAAATCGTTTTACAACGCCCGCCAATTGTACTTCTACCAAACCCTTTATCACTTCAATTTTATTTTGGAAAAAAGGCATGTATTGAAGGGAAATAAAACGTATGATCATCTGTGGGTATTTATCAGCCTTTAGGGTATTTCTAAGGCCTGCTGTTATCATGCTGCTGTGACAATTAAAGCTCAGAATATCCATTTGGATCTCACCCGTAAATTTTATTGATTTAGAAAAACCCTGGTAACAAAAAATTGTATCCTTTTTAGCATACTCACTAGTGTTACAGGTAAAGCTATTTACATTCGATCTGCCTTGCACACGAATGATGCTGTTTTTCTCAACGACCCATTTTACTACTTTGCCTGGCTGTGCTGTAGCAAATTGAATTTCACAGATAAAAAATATTGCAATTATACCTAGGCAGCGTGACACGATTTTGTAAAACATGAAGATATAATTAGGTCGAAATGAATTTAAAACCCTATGGCTGCCTCAATTACATATCCATTGAATTTAATACCGCTGCGATAATCTGTTGTTGGAAAATCTTTATACTTCTGAATAACATATTCACCCTTTAACAGAATATTTTTAGTAAGAAAAAACCCGGCTGCAAAGGCTGTACGATCTACTTTTATATCATTGCTCATTCCGGCCAATTGTGCCTTAACCGCATTATAACGTGCACCTACAAAAATGTTTTCAGCTTTACCAAATCTATAGATTATATCGCCTGCAAGTTGACTTGCTTTTCTTTCATTTATTTCTATTTTACTTCTACCTTTTGCTGATTCATAAGTTCCAAATAATTCCAGTCCTCCTGCTTTTAAAAATCCATTTATCATTATTGCACTTACTTTTTTAGTGAACCCGGGATTTAATCTTCCTGAAAACGCTATAGTTGTAGAGGACTGGACTGCTCCTGATGCATCTTTCCATTTTTCTCCGACATTTTGATAATTAGAACCACCACGATCCCCACCATATAATGTAAGCCCGCTGCCCGCATTGCTGGAGTTGTGATATAAACTTCCTGATAGTCGAACACGAAGCTTTTCATTTAATTGTTTATCAAATCCACCTTTGAAAATAAATGATGGATTGCGATTGGTATTTGCATCAACAACCTCTCCATTTACTATTCCTTTCGTTGCGGAATCCACATTTCCTTTTATCATCCCTCCAGTTAAACTTATTACCCCAAACAACCCGTTCTTCTGCACTATTACCTCACCGCCAATTTCAGTTGCAAAAGCGTCCATAATATAACTTTCCATGAATGGATTGTACAATGTTTGTCCAGCATCTGACCTTCTAAAATGTGCATCTCCGTAATTTACTTCCATATGGCCGACTTTAATAGTAGTAACCTCCATTAAATTTTTCCAGAATTTTCCTTTGAATGGAAGCTTGTCGAATTGAATAAATCCTCCTTTAACCCATGCCTCGTTGTGGTGCCTTGTAGATAAATAAGTAGTAACACTCAACCGTATTCCATCGGCAAGTTGCAGATCAAGATTTAAGTTTGCCATTGCGGTCATAAACCCCGGACTAATTGGGTACAGTTTATTTGCAGCCTGGTTATTGGCTGCAGTATTTTCATGCTTAAGATTTTGATACTGTTGTGTAAAGCCGGCCCCTAATCTAACCCGGGGTCCCTGGAATTCAATAGAATCGGAAACTTTACCTGATTCAAATACATTAATTCCTCTTTGATCATAAGGCCTCCAGTAAGAAGGCCGACCGTAAAATTCTTTATCTATTTGAGCCGAAGTTGTAAAAGGAACTATATAACTTAATAGCAAGCACATTTTGATAGAATTCCTTAAAATTAATTTATTCATGATATTATGTTTAAAAGTGGATTAATGTGAGATATGATTTAAGCTTTGAATTTTACGTTATAAGAAATACTGATGTTATCTCCGGTAGAGATTGTTCCTAGTAATGCTTTTGGTGGCTTTACCTGGTAATCGGTCATTTTCATTTTCTTAACACCGGTTATCGTGAAGCTTTTGTCAGAAGGATTATATATTCCTGTTGCAAAAAGTTCAGTTTGTTTCGTTTTTCCGGCAATTGTCATCTTGCCAATGCAATTCAACTTATAATTATTTTCACCTGCAGCAGTAACGGTTGCAGACGTAAGCACGAAACTTATGTTAGGATTGGCCTGTGTATTTAGGGCTTTATATGTATTTTTATCCATTGCCGTATGACCACTCTTTAGATTTTTTACGGGAAGTGAAAAATTCATTTTTGAAAGGGAAGTGACTTTTCCATTCTCAACTACAAATGAAGCATCGCTTGTTCCCGAAACTGCAGTCATTTCCCAATCATGAAGATTTGATGTCCCATTTAATTTAATATCCACTTTCTGTGTATGATAATTTGTTTGTGCTATAGCGGCAATAGATAATGTAAAACCCAGTATCACTAATACTGCAGTTTTTGTAAAGAATGTTTTTTTCATGATAGTTTGATTTTTTGGGATGATGCCCTTTTATTTAACCACAAAAGTATCCGCAGATTGGGAGTTAGAACATGACCACAACCTTCGCAATAGATGATTCCTGTCATTCTATAAAAACTGTGAAGTTTACACTGATGAAGATCATAATTACAGGTGACGATACCACTCACAGAATAATTTCATCAGGGTTACTTTTGAAAAGATTTCTTTTCATTTTGAACAAAAGCAGATATGAGCCTGGATAAAAAAGAAATATTGATAACAAAGGGTTGTGTTTTGAGGGATATTCAAAATGCTTTCACAGGCTTTTTCCCTTACCTTAAAATTGTTTTTTTGCAGACCCAAAAGGTATTACGATCAAGAAGTATTACCATAGATCTGGATACTTCAATAATGAATTTAAATCATGTGGACGTCCCTATAAAAATTAGTATTGATGATACCAGGACCATTGCTCAAGTATCTGATGACTTTGAAAAGGCGTTAGGCTTTTCAATTGAAGTGTTAAGAAAGTCGGGAAACGTCTGGAATGTAATTTCCGTAACAAAAGGATGGACATTAGAAAATCAAAATTCTGCAGGAAGATTTATTAGCATGGAAATGGCATCGCCATTGTCGCCGGATTAAAAAGGTAAAGCCCTTAATTTTTTTTCGTTAATGATGGTAACTTTCCCTGTTTGCAAATCTATAAGATTTTCATCTTTGAAATCTCCCAATGTCCTTA
>JBDSDG010000136.1:0-9384 GCA_039920685.1 Ferruginibacter sp. | reverse complement strand
ATTTTTAAACTCTCAGATGGATATCCGTTTCCCTTTGTTATGTCACCTCTCCTCCAGGCTGATGATAAATAGTAAGTATTTAACATTTCTAAATTATTTCCTGATAATTTATTTTACAACCCTTTTTTGAAGGTTTAATGATGGAAGAATCCTCAATTTATTTTTCCGAAGAAAGCAATTCCCCTGTTATTGGCAGTCCCCCATGCTCCAACCGCAAAGCGCTTCCCACTCAAAGTGCAGCTGACTCCAAATAAATCTGACGCTCCACCGGCGGGGTTGGTGATCTTTTGAAGTAGTTGCCAGATACCATTAAAATTTTGAAATATATAAACTGATCCCTGGTTAACATTTGTGCCTATGTCATCTCCATATGCACTTATGATAGCATAGTCACCTGATAAAAATACGTAACCTCCGAAGTTATCACCGGCCGCTCCATCAAGTGCGAAGAGTTTTTGTTCTTGTCCCCAGAAGCTACCATTCCGATGAAAAATATAGGCTGCCCCCTGCGCTGCATTTCCTGAAATACCGCTATTATAACTGCCAACAATTAGGTAATCGCCGGAAATAGATGTAAATGTACCCAGTCCATCTCCATTTATGCCATCTGATGCAGTGATTTTTTGCTGCTGAGCCCAAGTACTTCCAGTATAATTAAAAACATATGCTGCGCCCTGGTCTACACTGCCGGCGATATCGGATCCATATGCGCCAACAACCAGGTAGTTTCCTGAAACAGTGGCCGCTCCAAAAAAATCATTGGAAGCTCCATCAGAGGCTGTTAGTTTTTGTTGTTGGACCCAAGTACTGCCATTGAAATTAAAAATATATGCAGAACCTTGATCCGTATTAGCCCCTACATCGTCAAAAAGGGCTCCCGCAACAATATAGTTGCCCGAGATTGAGGTTGTATTTCCGAATAAGTCGTTAGCGGCTCCATCAGCCGCAATAAGCTTTTGTTGTTGAACCCAGCTGCTTCCATTATAGAAAAAAATATAAATTGAACCCTGGTTTACATTAGCACCAATATCATCACCATATGACCCTACAACCGCATAATTGCCAGACATAGCTACACTAATGCCAAAATTATCACTGCTTGCACCATCACTCGCAGTAAGTTTTTGTTGTTGCACCCAGTTGATTCCATTAAAATAAAAAACGTATACCGCTCCCTGGTCAATATTCCCTCCAATATCTACAGAAGGAGCACCTACAAATGCATAGCTTCCGGAAATTGCCACTCCCGCTCCCATTCTATCTCCTGTTGCTCCATCATTTGCCGCCACGGGATTGTATTCGCTTACGTTCGTGACAGAACAATCACCCCATGTACCAAAGCCGGCATTCCCGTTGTTATCTGAAGTTTTGTTAATAGATATCCACCGGGTAGCCGCAGCATTCCAATAATAAAAACCAGGAGTTACCGCATCGCTGCCCAGCCCGGCTGTTGCAGTGTTATATAATAATAAAGCATCCGCAGGGGATGTTACCGGCGAGGCAATATTGGCTGCACTTAACGCTATTCTTGGTACAAGCATTCCTTTACTTGTGCTTTGTATTTCCAATGCCGCGCTAGCATTCGGCGAAGTAGTGCCAATACCTATGTTTTGAGCAAATAAAAAAAATGGACTAACTAAAAATAAATTAAGGAACAGAAATGTTTTTTTCATAATTGCTAATTTAATTTTCGAAAAAAAATTGACACCAATGTTGTATAGTCCGCAGCACGTATTATCAAAAGTTTAAAGCAATTTGCGAGGCAAAACATTAGGACGGCGCAGATGCAATTTAAAGGATGATCGAACGTTTGAATAATATTAATACTTATAACTAATATAATTCATTTTTTCATTTAGTATAGCTTCCAAAGAATTTCTTTACAAATAAATATTAAAAAAATTGGTTACAGTTAATGAATTAAATGCTATTAAGTTGGTTATCAATATATAACAGATTAGTTTAATTTTCCTATTCCAAAATTTTCACTTTATGGCACGATTATTTAAAGATAAGGGAAAGACCAAAAAATTACTTTAAGAAATCATTCATTAAAAAATAATTATGAAAAAGATAATCCCCGTGTTGACGCTTATTATTGTTTTTGCTGCGTGTAAGAATAAGGCCAAAGACACAGAAAAGATGCCGGTGGTGTTATTGCAGGATACTTTTCAAATGCACAATAACAGTGTATTGACTGATAAGAATGGTAATGCTGTTCCTTACGTAGTTGTTCCTGTAACCCCTGCTGTTAGTAAAACTACAACTCCTGCTAAAAAGACCACAACGAAGTCAACATCAACAAATGCATCCACAACTTCATCAAATACATCTAATTCTACTGCAACAACTCCTGCAAGGAAAAAGGGTTGGAGTAATTCGGCGAAGGGAGCTGTAATTGGAGGTGGTACAGGTGCAGTTGCAGGCGCAGTGATCGCTGGTGACGGAAATAGGGTTGGTGGCGCAGTGATCGGCAGTGTTGTAGGCGCAGCGGGTGGTTATATAATAGGAAAAGCAAAAGATAAGAAGGCAGCCACAAAAGGCAATTAAGCAAGTATTCCATGGTAATCCTCCCGGTTATAGAAATGTAGCCGGGAGTTTTTTTTGGAGCTATTGGTACTTAATGGTGCCTCCACTGCTAACTGATTTACGAACGTTTGCAGCGCCAGAATAAGAAATATCTCCTCCGCTACTTGCATTTGCTTCTAATGTTACACTTGCGTGCACGTTAGCTGCTCCCCCACTACTTGCGTTTACAGTTGTATTTTCACTTAAAAGGCTTTTCGCTTTTATAACCGAGCCACTGGAGCATGTTACTTTTAGATCCCGCGTTCTTCCGGAAAGTTTTATTGATCCCCCGCTGCTTGCCTCAACTGAAGTTTCCGGGGCATCAATTCCAGCTTCAATTCCACTTCCGCCGGACACTTGTAAATTTATCTTCCTGGAAATAAGAACATCCTTTGCGATCACATCAGCAGCAGCAGATGCTTTTATAGTATTTATTTCCGGTGCTGTTATATAAATTTTCAAATGCGCATCGTGCACATTCACGTCCTCCATTCTTATTTTCAATTGGCCGTTCACAACTTTCGTTTCCACATACCGCATGAGGTTATCATCCGCTTCCACTTTTACTTGTGGTGGTCCGGTCTTGATCTCCACCTCAAATCCTCCGGCAACAATAACACCGGTAAATTCCGCAGTGCTTCTTTTCTCTGTAATAATATTCCCACTGCCGGACCTGTACCTGCAAGCTGCTAGTGATAGAATACCCAGGACAATCAAAATAAATTTTTTCATTGTAAAAATTGAGATACAAAGATTTAAAATTTAATTGGCTATTGCAAGTTTAGGATAACTCTTTATTTGATCATAAAACATAATGATCAATGGTATATAAGCTTACTCACAATTATCATAAACCACGTATGTGTATCTTTGCGCCTATGACAGAAAAGATCATAATTCTTGATTTTGGATCTCAATACACGCAGCTTATCGCCAGGGTGGTAAGGGAAGCCAAGGTGTATTGCGAGATCATTCCTTTTCACAAGGATATTGAATATGATCCTACCATTAAAGGCATCATTTTATCTGGTTCTCCATTTTCTGTGAATGAAGAAAATGCACCAGTAGTTAATGTGAAGGCCATGTCAGAAAAGTTACCGTTGCTCGGAATTTGTTACGGGGCGCAGCTTACAGCGAAATTGTTCGGTGGGATGGTAACCAAAAGCGATAAAAGAGAATTTGGTCGGGCAGGCTTCACCGTTACTGTAGAGGACGAGCTGTTAAAAGATCTTCCTGCTAATTCCCAGGTATGGATGAGTCACAGCGATTCTATACAGGAGTTGCCAAAAGGATTTGAAATATCAGGTACAACAGAAAGCATTCCTGTCGCCGCATTTAAAGCAGAACTACCGGGAGCAAAAAAGATCTTCGGGCTTCAATTCCATCCGGAAGTATATCATTCAAATGAAGGTAAAACGATCATCAAAAATTTCCTGGTGAATATTTGTGGTTGCTCACAGGAATGGACACCTGCACATTATATAACAGACACCATTGCTTCTTTAAAAAAATTGTTGGGTAACAGTAAAGTTGTTATGGGATTGAGTGGCGGTGTTGATAGTACAGTGGCAGCAACACTCATACACCTGGCAATAGGCAAAAATCTATATGGCATCTTCGTTGACAACGGCCTGTTGCGCAAACATGAATTTGAACAGGTTCTTGAAACATACAAACAGTTAGGCCTAAACGTAACAGGTGTAGACGCAAGTGAGCACTTTTATTCAAAACTTGCCGGAAAGGTACTTCCAGAAGAAAAACGAAAAGCCATTGGCAAAAGCTTCATACATGTGTTTGATGAGGAGGCGCATAAGATACAGGGTATTGAATTCCTTGGCCAAGGAACTATTTACCCGGACGTTATAGAATCGGTTTCTGTTCATGGACCATCTGTTACTATTAAATCACACCACAATGTGGGAGGCCTTCCTGCAGCAATGAAGTTAAAGTTAGTAGAGCCTTTGCGTTCTTTATTTAAGGATGAGGTTAGAAAGATCGGCTTAGAACTTGGGATCCCCAGGGAATTATTATTCCGCCATCCGTTTCCCGGTCCTGGTTTAGCGATCCGGATCCTGGGAGAGATCACGGAAGAAAAGGTACGGTTATTGCAAGATGCCGATTATATTTATACAGAAAGTTTAAAAAAATATGATTTGTATGATAAAGTTTGGCAAGCCGGTACGATCTTATTACCAATAAAAAGTGTCGGTGTTATGGGTGATGAAAGGACCTATGAATTTACCATCGTTTTAAGGGCAGTTACATCCGTTGACGGCATGACAGCAGATTGGGCTCAGCTTCCATATGATTTCCTGGCAAACGTTTCAAATGAGATCATCAATAATGTAAGAGGAATCAACCGGGTTGTTTATGATATCAGCAGCAAGCCACCGGCAACTATTGAATGGGAATAATTTAGATTGATAAGCTATGCAAAAATTTACTGTTGTTGTACTTTCACTATTATTCGGTTTTTCTTTGCATGCTCAAAGTGATACAATTTCAATTAAGGTTGATTCAGTTTTAAAAAGAACATATAAGGTTGGAATATTTGCACCCCTTTACCTTGATTCCGTTTTTACAGGGAACAACTTCCGGTACTCAAAGAATTTTCCGCGTTTCATTTTACAGGGCCTGGATTTTGTCCAGGGTGCGGAAATAGCCCTGGACAGCATGCCTTTTACCAATGGTAATATTGATGCAAGTATCTATGATTCAAAATCTGCTTCTGAAAACATCCAATCACTGATAAGTAAGAAAAAAATAGATAGCCTTGATCTGATCATCGGTTCAGTTAAGGATGAAGATTATACACAGCTTGCTAATTTTGCATTGCAAAAAAATATTCCTTTTATATCGGCAACTTATCCCAACGATGGTGGTGTAAATGACAATCCATTTCTTGTGATCGTTAATTCTACACTGAAGGCTCATTGTGAAGCAATCTATAGTTATATTTTGCAGAACCAGGGAACAGCCAGGATTTTCCTTTGTAGGAAACCAGGATCACAGGAAGACCGTGTAGCCGGGTATTTCAATAAAATAAATCAACCCGATAATAAAACGTTATTGAATATTGAAACAATTAATATTGTGGACAGCAACTTCAACAGCATTAAATATAAACTGGATAGCAATAACAGGAATATCATCATTGCAGCAAGTCTTGATGAATACTTTGCATTTGCTCTCTCTACAGAGGCCGCAGAATTAAATAAAACCTACCCAATTACTTTGATCGGTATGCCAAATTGGGATGGATTTAAATCCTTCAGTAAGAAAAATGATTTTGCTAATTATCCGGTTTATTTCACCTCTCCTTTTTACAATGGCAAATGGGATAACCGGAGTAAAATGATAAAGGATATTTACCTTAAAAAGTACAAAGGTGTTCCATCTGATTATACTTATAAAGGATATGAAACTGTATACACCTTCTCTACATTGCTCACAAAATACCCGGTTGATTTTATAAGTCACCTCAATGATTGTCCAACTAAAGTATTTAGTGAGTACAATTTTAAGCCTGTTTTTAACTCCGGTACCGACAAGCCGGATTATTTTGAGAATAAACATTTGTATTTTTTGAAGATAGAAAATGGAAAAGTTTCAAGAGCGTGGTGAACGAAAATGCAGATTTCTCTTTTCTTGTTTTTAGTTCATATCTGATTTTTTGAAAACTACCAACTTTTTCAAACCCTCTCAACCTTCAACCTATCAACTTCTTCAACCCTCCATCTTGGAACACCATTTGTTAACTAACCACCATGCCATTAATAGAGTTTACAGACAAAGGATTGTATTGCCGACAGGGTGATTTTTATATTGACCCCTGGAAACCTGTAAATAAAGCCGTCATCACTCATGCACACAGTGATCACGCCAAATGGGGAAGCAAATACTATCTATGCCATCATTTTACAAAACCACTTTTACAGCTTCGCCTCGGTATAGATAATCATTTTGAAAGCATCGGTTGGAATGAAACAAGATTCCTGAACGGAGTAAGTGTTTCATTTTTTCCAGCGGGTCATATAATTGGCTCGGCCCAGGTACGTGTTGAGTATAACGGTGAAGTATGGGTGTTTACGGGCGATTTTAAAAATGAAGATGATGGCGTGAGCACTGCCTTTGAACCAGTTCCCTGCCACACGTTTATTACAGAATCAACTTTTGCGCTGCCGATTTACAAATGGAAAAAGCAGCAATTGATTTTCCAGGAGATGAAAGAATGGATCGCAGAAAACAAAGCTGAAGGTAAAAGCAGTGTATTCATTGCCTATAGCCTTGGAAAATCCCAACGGATATTGAAGCCACTTTCAGAAACAGGTATTCCCATTTTTGTGCACGGCGCTGTTGCCAATGTGCACAATACCCTCGTTGATAACGGGTGGGCGTTACCGCTAGTTAAGCGGGTTACACCGGAAACAAAAAAAGAAGACCTATCGGGGTCAATTATCATAGCACCATCGGGTGCAGAAGGATCTCCCTGGATCAGAAGATTTCAACCCTATGCTGTTGGTATTTGCAGCGGATGGATGCAGGTACGGGGTAATGCCCGACGAAAAAATGCGGATGCAGGGTTTGCACTTAGCGACCATGCCGATTGGAGTGGCCTTCTTGAAGCGGTAAGAGCTACCGGCGCTTCCAGGGTGTATGCAACACATGGCTTTCAATCTGCTTTTAGCAGGTACTTAAACGAGAACGGCATTGAGGCCGGGGAGGTTAAAACTGCTTACGGTACCGATGATGAAGAATCCATTTCTGACGAACCTCCAAATACGGAATTATGAAGCAGTTTGCAGAACTCGTAAAGGCGCTGGGCACTACCACAAAAACAAACGCCAAGTTGGAAGCTATCCAGGAATATTTTGCAACTGCAAAGGATAGCGATAAAATATGGGTAATCGCCTTATTCACAGGACGTCGTCCGAAAGGTTCTGTAAAAACTGCACTGCTCAGGCAATGGTGTATGGAGTTAAGTGGCTTATCCCCATGGTTGTTCGAAGAAAGTTACCACACAGTTGGTGACCTTGGTGAAACTATCGCCTTACTGTTGCCGGAACCTGGTGAAGACGCTGGGATTGAAGATCAATCTCTCCGGTATTACATGAAGACCCTTATGACGATGGCCAAACAAAGTGACGATATAAAACGAAAGTTTGTCACCGAAAGTTGGAGTCGCATGACAGTGAATGAAAAATTTGTCTTCAATAAACTTATTACCGGGGAATTCAGGATTGGCGTTTCGCAAAAACTTATCGTCAATGCGATCGGCAAAACAAGGGAAATTTCGCCATCCATTATTGCTCATCGGATTAGTGGAAGCTGGGATCCGGATACCGTGGGCTTCGACGAATTGCTTAGTACGGAACACAGTACGTCAGACTTCTCAAAACCTTATCCATTCTACCTTTCGTATGCTATTGAAGAAAATGTTTCTGCACTTGGAGAACCTTCTCTTTGGCAGGCAGAATGGAAATGGGATGGCATCCGCGGCCAGATCATAAAGCGCAACAATGAATTATTTGTGTGGAGCCGGGGTGAAGAACTTATGACTGAAAAGTTCCCCGAATACGGATTACTGACAGAATATTTACCAAATGGCATATCTATAGACGGAGAGATCATCACCCTCGGGGAAGGGAACGAGGAGATTCGATTTCTGCCGCTCCCTTTTGCGGCATTGCAAACACGTATAGGGAGGAAGAATATTACAAAGAAACAATTGACAGAGGCGCCCGTAGGCTTTATTGCCTATGACCTGCTTGAGGTCGATGGCCAAGACATCCGACATCTATCCCTCACCGATAGACAGATGCGGCTGCAGGCCGTGGTAGAGCAATTGAATATGCCTTTCATTCATATGTCACCTGTGATTTCATTTGGCAGTTGGGAGGAACTTGCAATAATCAGGTCCCGTTCCAGGGATATCAACAGTGAAGGCATCATGCTTAAAAAGAAAGATTCACCTTACCAGGTTGGTAGAAAACGGGGAGATTGGTGGAAATGGAAGATCGATCCGCTTACCATTGATGCTGTGATGATATATGCACAAAAAGGTCATGGAAGAAGAAGTAATTTATACACCGATTACACTTTTGCAGTTAAGGATGGTGATAAGCTTGTAAGTTTTGCCAAAGCATACAGCGGTCTTACCGATAAAGAATTTGCCCAGGTTGATGCATTTGTAAAAAGAAATTCAATAGAAAAATTTGGACCGGTGCGTACAGTTAAGCCTGAACTTGTTTTTGAACTTGCATTTGAAGGCATTGCTGCCAGCAACAGGCATAAGTCTGGCGTGGCACTTCGCTTTCCCCGAATGAGCAGGTGGAGAAAAGATAAGAAGGCTGATGAGATCAATACGCTGGACGATTTGAAAGCACTGCTACAAACATATGGAAAGAGATGACATCTAGGCAATCCGAGATGTCATCTACGGGTGTATTGAACTAACCCCGCTAAAACTATTATTATCAAATACAGGAAAATCGTTGGCATCAACAAAACCATCGCCATTTAGATCAGTAGCCTTATATTCAAATGCAACACCATTGAAACTGTCATTATCAAAAGCTGGAAAATCATTTCCGTCTATGAACTCATCCTGGTTCAGATCGCCCGTAAAAAATGCCCACACGCCGGGTTCTACTTCTGCCATTACCCCTGTTCCTGCTATATGTGATAAAACCCCCGTTGTAGTGAATTTGTATATTTTGTGCTCGTTGATATTTGCGAAATAAAGGCTTCCGGAATTATCCGTTGCCATAACGCTTGTAACTTTATTTAAGATGGTGGAAATTGTTCCAGACGCTA
>JBDSDG010000135.1:0-33330 GCA_039920685.1 Ferruginibacter sp. | reverse complement strand
TTTACAGATTGATAAATGGCTTAAATTAAAAATGCCATTAGCAGTTTGGGTTTTACCTTTGCTCATGATCACAGGTGTGATCATTAAGATAACAAAGGACACTGCTAAAAGAAAATAAATGAATGCTACCGGCCGGTTTTTACTTCCTCTACTCCTGCTTTTTCTGATCATTACAATTACTGTATTTATTTCCGGCAATGCTTTAAAGCAACAACATGTTGACGGATATGTATTGCTAGGTGCCAATTTGCTTTTTTTCATGGTGAGCATATTATCTTTCTTTATGCAGCGAAAAGGCTTGCATAATAAGAACCCGCATGTTTTTGTCCGTACTGTAACAGCAGCTATGCTTTTGAAAATGGTGGCTTGTATCGCAGGCGTGATTGCCTATGTTTATATCAGTGGAAATTCATTTAACAAAAAAGGTGTTTTCATCGCTTTATTTTTGTACCTGGTTTACCTTGGTATAGAGGTATATGTTGTAATGAAAATGAATAAGCAGACGAAAGCAAATGTCTAAACAAGAAGTTCCACTGCTTCAACTAAGGTCTTTTGTTCCGGAGGGAAGTTTTGAGGACGTGCATCATTATCTCACTCAATATAAGGTTCATCTCACTGTAACGCGACAACGCCAAAGCATCCTTGGGGATTACCGCCATGCGAATGCTGGCAAAACACACAGGATAAGTATCAATGGAAATCTCAATAAGTACAGTTTCCTGATAACCATGCTTCATGAACTTGCACATCTATTCACGTATGAGCGGTTTGGCCACCGGGTACAGGCTCATGGTCAGCAATGGAAAGATGAATTCAGTAAGATTCTTGCGCAATTTCTTCAAAAAAAATTGTTCCCTGCCGATGTAGAGGCAGCTTTAATGGTCACACTAAGAAACCCGGCTGCCAGCAGTTGCGGTGATGAAAAGCTTTTAAGGGTGCTTCGCAATTACGATCCAAAAAAGGAAGGGCATTATCTTGTTGAACAGCTAAGGGAAGGTGACCATTTTCAGATAAAAGGTGGACGCACCTTTATAAAAGGAAAGAAGATAAGAACGAGGTACAAATGTCTTGAACCTGCTACAAAAAAATGGTATTTATTCAGCGGAGTATATGAGGTGACCGCTCAGGCAGATCTTTAATTCTTATCGGCCCGAAGCAAATTTTAGTGTGTTACCATTATTATCTACAACCTGGAATTCCTGTTTCCCCCACGAATTTGTTCTCAATATACCTTTTGGATAAATGATATCCATTGAAGAGAACCGGGCATATAGATCAGGTATGTTATCATCAAAAATGTAGCATGATGAAGGGAGGAAATTTAATGGATCCGCCCATTCATAGAAATGTATCTCCAACTGGTCTTTAAATACCAATAGGTAATTGCCATAATTATGCGTACCAAATTTTAATTTGTTTCTATAAAACAAATTGGTGTCTGAGATGTTTAAAGCAGGTAATATCGGTGCAATTTTTAGCAGCATATTGAATAATGGATCTCCAGGGTCAGCATTTGGTAAAAATCAACTATTTTAGATGAATTTTAATTTAATACGTTTGCAGGAATCATATAAATATACTGAAGAAGAATTGATCTTACTGCTTCAAAGACAGGACGATAAGGCCTTTTCATATTTATATGATAATTATTCCGGTGCATTGAATGGTGTAATTAGCAGGATGGTTGATGAGCCGCAGCTGGCTGAAGATATATTGCAGGAGGCATTTGTAAAGGTTTGGAATAATTTTGCGCAATATGATAGTACAAAAGGAAGGTTATTTACCTGGCTGATAAATTTGACCAAAAATCTTACGATCGATACCCTACGGAGCAAAGGATATAAAAAGCAGCAAAAAATCTCAAAGGACGAGAATTCCGTAAGTAATTACCGTGATAAAAGTTATAATACGGACAGATTTGATACGATAGGCTTACAAAAATATGTATCCAATCTAAAACCGGAACAAAAAAGGATCATAGACCTAGCTTATTTCAACGGGTATACCCAGGAAGATATCTCTAAACAATTGGGCATTCCTTTAGGTACCGTTAAGACAAGGATGAGATCAGCTATTTTTGAACTAAGAAAAATGATGGAATATATCAGTGGATAATCAAGAAATCATATCATCAGGCATGCTCGAGCTGTACGTACTCGGAATGGCAAATGAGCAGGAAACTGCCGAAGTGATCGCTTTGGCAAAAAAATATTCGGATGTTGCTTCGGAGATTAAAACTATAGAATTAAGCCTGGAAAATTACGCACAGGCACATGCAATTTCCCCTGCTGAATCAACAAAAGAAAAAATATTCTCCCGGATACATAAAGTACCAGTGACCAGTATACGCACACATGCCTCCGGGCCAGGTAAAATTGTACATATCTCTTCCTGGAAATATGCTGCAGCCGTAGCCGTTCTTTTACTTGTTACCAGCATCGCTATAAATTTTCTCTATTACGATAAGTTTAGAAAGTCTGAGCAAAACCTGGCAACGGTGGTGAATGAAAAAAATAACGCTGAGCAAAGGGCAATTGCTCTGGAGAGATCTAACCAGGACATGAAGAATGACATGAGTGTAGTTCAAAGTAAGTATAGTGAGCCGGTAGCTTTGCATGGACTACAGGCTGCGCCGGATGCTGCTGCAAAAATATTCTGGATGAAAAATACCGGTGATGTGTATATAGATCCAAGTAATTTACCGGATGCACCTGCGGGAAAACAATACCAGCTTTGGGCAATCGTGGATGGCAAGCCTGTTGATGGTGGTATGATAGTTACCAACAATAATGGGGAAAAATTCCGTATTCAAAAAATGAAAACATTTGGCAAGGCGGAAGCCTTCGCGGTAACACTAGAAACAGAGGGAGGCAATCCTACACCGAAGGGAGATATGTTTGTAATGGGGAAAATGTAAACAGCAGTGCTATACTGGACTTTTCTATAATTTGAATATATGTATGTTCCTGAATCTGATACCACTTAAAATTTTTACTATCATTTATCTTTCTCCTTAATTGTTCTTTAATTTCTTTAGTGCAAGTTCCTTTGATCAATTCCTTTTTAACATTACCGGGTACATTACCAAATTGAATGATAAAGCCTGCCTGGGTGACAGGCTTTATTCTGATGCACGAGGTCATTATTTTTTTTGCATTGTATCTCTCTTATCCATCATTTTATCATCCATTTTATTCATTGCATCCATAGGTTTTTGCATACTCATCATTTTCATCATCATTTTAGGATCTTCAAAACTCCAATGTTCAGTTGCTTTGCCATTAACCATTTTTATAACGTCAACGGAAGTCTGATCGAGGGCAGTATTGGCAGGCATACCCATTGCCGAATCGGTTGTTGTTCCTGTCATTCTTCCCAATGCATAATAATAATCACCGGAAGCAGAGGTCGCATCACTGACCAGTTCAATCTTTAAATTTGATACATGGTTGTGCATCTCGGAAAGCATTTTTTTAATAGCATCACGTCCTTTAATGTCGCCATTTGGTGTTGCATGGTCCACTACATCATCAGCAAGGAAGTCATCAATCGCACTCATATTCCCTGTTTCAATTCCTTTTAATGTCGCCTTCATCCGATCACTGTTATTTTGTGCCATTGAAGTCTCTGTTGTTGTGGTGTTTGTTTTAGATCCATCATTACATGAAATGATGGCAGATAAAAGCAAAGCGCAAAATGGTACTACAAATTTTTTCATAATAAAATTTTTTTGGTTTGAGCCTCTAAAATACGGTTGATAAATATCAAATGCAAAACATATATGAGAGCGGAAAAAACCCAGGAAAACAAAGGCTTGATTATTGGCTGAAAAGTTGCAAGGATAGAACCGGGTTTTGAATGATGATCCCACAAATTTTGCTGAAGCCAGGTGAAAGTCCTCGCATAAACAACCATAATGTTGTGACTTGCCAAACCATTTAACCACACAAACGCTAGCCAATGACAAATAACCAGAAACTTCTTCACAGGAAATTACAGGCTACACTATTGAATTTTAGAATAGATGGAAAATTCAAAAGAGATGTAGAATTTGCTGAAAGCCTTGGATACAAACATTCTACGGTAAGTGTTTATTTATCCGGTAAGGCACCTATTTCAAAATTGTTTTTAAAAAGATTTGAAAATAAGTTCAAGTTTAAATTAGAAGACGTTATCCTCGAAAATACCAATACTACTAAGGCTCCTATGGAGGTAAATAAAAAATTATTAGTACTTATTGCAAAAAAAGTTGGCGTGTCTAAAAATGAGATCGAAAAAGTGATCAGGTGAAATAACTTAGCTGATCTGTCCTCTGCTGAAAACCATATTAGACTTTAAACAACCATCTAAGATAAGAAGCCTCAACATGGCAGCCGACGTTTGTACCAGGTTGAATCACCCTTACATCTTAAAACCCAGATATAGCTGCTGTTGTTAGCTCTAACAAAGAATCGTAGCTCATAACATAAAAACCCCAACATTACTGCTGAGGCTTGTACCCGGGAACGGAATTGAACCGTCACTCGCATTACTGCGAACAGGATTTTAAGTCCTGCGTGTCTACCAATTCCACCACCCGGGTAGATCTAAATTTCAGCCTTCTGATTTCAGTCAAAAGACTCAACTGATGAAAAAAAATCCCGAACAGATGTCGGGATAATGAGCGGAAGACCGGGCTCGAACCGGCCACCCCGACCTTGGCAAGGTCGTGCTCTACCAAATGAGCTACTTCCGCAAAAGTATATAAGAACTGTTCCTTTTTTTGGACTGCAAAAATAAGGGTTGTTGTGGTAAAAACACAAATATTATTTGTACTTGGGATTATACAAAGTATTGTCGGGAACCTTCACTTCTGGCTTTCCTTTATACCTATGTGAATAAAGACTATAGCAGCCACCCAATAGAAATATCACCACCAAAAAAACCTGGCAAAACCAGATAAAGCGAGAAGAAGATACCCAGCTATAACTAAAATCCTTATCCTTGTTATCTATAATTTCCGGTTGCATAGCATAAATTTTCAGAGCAAAAATAAGGGCTTCCTGCTAAAAAGAAAAATATTGATACTCAACAAAATTAAACTTCCTTACTTACTATAATTGTTCCAGTACGCATTCAAGTTTTAAAGATCATTTTATCAACGCTAAAAACCTTATCATCCCTTCATCAGCAAAGTTTAAATCATGATATACATCATTTCCTTCATCATGGCATGATTATTAAACTATAATAATTAGAATAAATTTACCAAAACCGGAGCAGACTAATAAGTCGGCCATTTACCCGCATAAACCTGCAAGGTTA
Organism: Ferruginibacter sp.; assembly: GCA_039920685.1. Lineage (GTDB taxonomy): Bacteria > Bacteroidota > Bacteroidia > Chitinophagales > Chitinophagaceae > Ferruginibacter. Next base: position 28,026 of record JBDSDG010000135.1, on the reverse strand, counting down.
CTTTACGATCGATTTATCCCGATTAAATTTATAATGATCATCCATAATTGATGACAAATTTGCCCATTGTGCGACTGTGCGCACTTAACAGCAAGTGATGCTCAATGGAGCTTATTTCCAAATCCTTCAACTTACTTTACGAATATCCTTTTCCGGCACCAGCTAAGCAACGTAATTATTTCGTTCATTGACATCAATGGCAAAACCATTTACAACCGTTCATTCGCGTTAGTCAAAGCTGGCCAGGTGATAAATGTTCCTTTAGCCAACATTTCAAAAGGTGTTTATATAATGAAGATAGAAAGTGAGAATGCAAGTACAAGTGAAAAACTTATCATGCAATAACATTTTATTAATATTGACAAAAAGCCTCCGCATTATTGCTGAGGCTTTTTTGATATTATTATTTCTGAAAACCTTTTCTTCTTTTTTATAAAATGATCCCATACAATGCTCCCATTATACCATCCCGCCAGCACGTGCTCTTTTGCCCTGACAGGCTTACTATATTTAATAAAGAGCAACCATTTCACAAAATGAACATGAGCATTCACAATGGCAATAAAAAAACCCGGATCGCCACTAAATAAGGCTTTCCATGCTGCTACTCCATCCAGCAATTCCCTTGCAGGTATCTTCCATAGCGCTGTCTGCCATGAACTATTCTTATAGATCATCACCAGGTTGTTCCTGAAATTCAGAAACGTCTTCCTATTGTTGCCTTTTGGTAAAGTGCCGCCGCCTACATGATATACAACAGACTTTGGCTGAGCAAATATTTTATATCCCGCTAACTGTAAACGCCAGCAAAGGTCGATCTCTTCCTGGTGTGCAAAGAAATATTCATCCATTCCGCCAAGCTCATTATAGTATTTTGCTTTTACAAACAAAGCAGCGCCTGTTGCCCAAAAACATTGCTGAACAGTATCATATTGGCCATTATCGTCTTCACAAACATCAAACACCCTTCCTCTCGTAAAAGGATAGCCGAACTTGTCTATCCAGCCACCCGCTGCCCCGGCGTATTCAAATCTTTTTTTATTATTGTGATCCAAAACCTTTGGCTGGCACGCTGCGATCATTGGATCGGAGCTCATTAATTCTATAACAGGTTCTATCCATCCACTGTTCACTTCAACATCACTATTCAAAAGAACATAATATTCGGACCGTACCTGCTTTAATGCATTGTTATACCCTTTTGCAAATCCTTCATTCCGGCTATTTTGTATGATCTCGACGGAAGGAAACTGGTTTCGCAAAAATGAAATAGAATCATCCGTAGAGGCATTATCGGCAATAATCACACGTTTATTAACATAGGTGCTCGCAAGCACGAAAGGAAGGAATTTTTCTAAAAAATGCTTTCCGTTCCAGTTCAAAATAACGATAGCCACAGACGGCAAACCTGCACAAACAGTTTTACCTGATCCTTCCTGTTGTTGAGGGACTAATTCCAAAGGAGAAAATTCATTCATCACCAGTACTACATTTAGCTTAGTGTGTCATTTACAAACATAGCTTATTAATATTATTTAGGAGTGGCCGCGGTAACTTCAACATTCCTCAATACTTTGGCTTAATTTCTTATTTTTAACCATGTTTTCCAACTTCTTCAACTGGCGTACCGGATTGGCAATTGTTGCCATTGCTATTGTTACCGGCACCATTTTCTACTCCCAATATATTTCACGCAAGATTGCAAATGATGAAAGGAAAAAGGTAAAAGTGTGGGTGCAATCTTTAAAGACGAGAGCCACAACAACTGAAGAATCAGCTATCGCTCTTACAAATACGATCACATCAGAGAATACAGATATTCCGATCATTGAAACTGATGAGAATGATAATCCTTCAGGCGAAGGCTTAAATTTGGATACGTCGCAGATAAAGTCCGATAGTAATTACCTGCAGCATAAAATATCTGAATTTAAGAAGCAGCACGATCCGATCCTGGTGGAAATAAATAAGGAACCACTTATCGTGAACAAATATTATTATGGTGATTCTGAGCTTTTAAAAGAAGTTCGATATTATCCACTGATACAGTTGTTAATTGTTTCATTGTTCATTCTGATCACACTCGTTGCAATTTCTTCCAGGAATAAATCAACACAGAACCAGGTATGGGCCGGTATGGCAAAAGAAACTGCTCACCAACTCGGAACACCGATATCCTCTTTGGAAGGATGGGTAGAAATGCTAAAAGAATCCAACACAGCAGAAAAGATCACTTCAGAGATCGCAAAGGATGTTGAACGCCTGAAACTTGTGAGCGATCGATTTGGCAAAATAGGAAGCACCCCACAATTAGAAGAGGAAAATATAATTAGCAAGGTTGAGAACATGGTTGCGTATATAAAGCGAAGGGCGCCAAACAAAGTGAGCTTTCACATTCATAAAAAAGAAAATGAAGATATTACGGCCCTTATCAATGCGCCATTGTTCGATTGGGTTATTGAAAATCTTTTAAAAAATGCACTGGATGCGATGGAAGGTCATGGTAAGATCGATGTGACATTAAGAAATGAATCAACACAGGTAATCATCGACGTCACTGATTCAGGAAAGGGGATCAGCAAAAAGAATATAGCAAATGTTTTTAAGCCTGGCTTTACCACAAAGAAGAGAGGCTGGGGACTTGGACTTTCTTTAAGCAAGCGGATCATAGAACAATATCATCGCGGTGAATTGTATGTGAAGCAAAGTGAGCCGGGTAAAGGCACAACCTTCCGAATTGTTTTAAAGAAATAATACCGAAAGAAATTACAACACATGAATCAGTTCTATGTCAGTTTGAATGCTATTTTATGTGAGCCGATCTGTAAAAAAACGATCATCGGCTGCCTGATGCTCGCGGCACCAATATTTATTTTTGCGCAGTCCGACAGCGCACAGCTGATGCCCCAGGTGGTTGTAACCGGCTTTCAACCGAATAAGATAAAAAACACGTCGCTGAATATTCAATCATATTCACTGAATAAAATAAATGAGCGGAACCCGTTCAACTTATCAGACGCATTGGCAAAACTGCCCGGCATTTCACAGATGACAACGGGGAATGCGATCTCTAAGCCGGTTATCCGCGGATTGTATGGAAACAGGATATTGGTATTGACCTCCGGATTGCGCTTTGATAATCAACAATGGCAGGATGAACATGGCCTGGGTTTATCACAAATGGGAATAGACCGTGTGGAGATCATCAAAGGCCCTGCATCTTTACTGTATGGGTCTGATGCATTGGGTGCGGTGATAAATATCATTGAAACAGTACCAATAGAAAATGCAACTATAGCAGACATTTCAAGCCAATTGTTCACCAATACGCTTGGCACAATAACCGATGTCGGATTGAACCATAAAAATAATCGCCAATGGTGGAAAGTGCATATCGGTGCTGAGAGCCATACCGATTATAGTGACGGTAATAATACAAGGGTTCTCAATTCAAGGAACAACAGTTATATTTTGAAAGCGGGATATGGCTTCAACAAAAACAAATGGACACAGGAAAACAATTATAATTTTTCTTATAACAATTTCGGTTTTATCATAGACAGCCTTACAACGTTTTTTACGGCTGATGAAAGGCGTACAAGAAAAATGTCAGGCCCTCACCATATTGTAATGCTGAACATGCTTAATTCCCAAAACACATTCCAGCTGAAACATTCCCTGTTAAAGATAAACGCCGGATTACAAAGTAACTCCAGGAAGGAAGATGAAGGTGGAGGGAGCATAAGCCTGAACATGCATTTATTTTCTGCCCTGGAAAATATACGGTGGGAAAAAGAACTTAATAAAATAACAAGTGTTGTTCTTAATCAACAACTTACTTTTGAGAACAACACTAATTATGGCGGCAGGATCATCATACCGGATGCAAACCTTGCAGAAGCGAACCTGGCGGGGTATTTAAAATTTCGCTTAAATAAATTCATTCTTGAAGCAGGAGCCGGTTGTAATTTCAAATATATAAAAACATTTTCAACCAATACATTGAATGATCCGGGGAAAATTATCCAGCCATTCACAAAAAATAATTTTACCGGCAATATGATGCTTGGTATGGCATATAATCCAGATCCTATCCTGACAATTAAAATAAATTCTGCTTCAGGGTTCAGGTCACCAAATCTGGCTGAGCTTAGCAGCAATGGACTTCACGAAGGAGTTTTCCGTTACGAGATTGGAGATCCAACACTTAAACTTGAGCAAAACATTAATACAGATATTTCCCTCGAGGTAAACCATCGGCAATATTATATTTCAGGCTCTGTATTTTATAACTACTTTTTCAATTATGTTTACCTTGCGCCGACCAATGAACTATTTTATACATATCATGTTTTCCGATACAAACAACAGGATGCTAAACTTTATGGAGCAGAATTAAATTTTCTTGTAAAGCCTGTCATGTTTCCCGGAGTTGAATGGAAAGAATCCTTTTCATCAACCACGGGAATTCTAAAAAATGGGCAGAACCTTCCTTTTATTCCCGCATACAAACTCTTATCCTCAATCAGATTCGAAAAACAATTGAATCGAAAACTACGGAAACTATTCATTGATCCGGAATGGTTGTATGTTTTTCGGCAGGATAAGCCGGCACAATTTGAAACTTCCACAGGTGGATATGGATTGCTGAACATTCACTCAGGGCTGGAATTTAAAGGAAAGTCACATAACTGGATCTTTGGTCTATCAGCAAATAACATTACCAATACTTTATATGCTGATCATTTATCCCGCTTAAAATATTATGGCCTTTATAACCAGGGCATTAATTTTATATTGTCTGCCAGGCGATCATTTCGTTTATAATACTTATTTTTAAAAATATTCAAACAATTAAACAAACATGAAAAGATTTCTTTCGATTATTGCAATAGCTGGTTTGATTTGCGCTATTTCTTCCTGCGAAAAAGACAAAGGGCTGTTACCCAATATTTCTTTCAAGACCGGAACAGGTTATACATCTAATGATGCATCAGTTGCACAAAATACAGTGGTTTTGATCGGCATCAATGCTTCTAAAAGTGAGGATAAAGATGTACTAAAAACCTTTGAAGTAACCCAGATGCTGGACAGCGGTACTCCAACAAGTGTTTATAGCGAAACGCTTAGCGGCTCCAATGGTGATAATTATAGCAAGGATCTTACATTTACAACCCGTGCAGTGGCGGGGACTGAAAAATATACATTTACTGTTGTCAATCGTGATGGACTTGTAAATTCTGTTTCTCTTATAATTACAACTCCGTAGAATAATCAATAAATTGTTCATATTAATATTTGATTTTCGAGATCATCTCATATCAATTATTTTTGCAAAGAAGTTTGCGGCGATGGCGAAATTGGTAGACGCACTACTTTGAGGTGGTAGCGCCCGAAAGGGTGTGGGAGTTCGAATCTCCTTTGCCGCACAGAAAGACTGGAAATTCATCCAGTCTTTTTTTTATCAACACTTCCCCGGTGATACAAGGGTTACTTCTAAAAATGTATGTATGGGTTCAATTCCCCGGGACGGGTAACTGAATGATGTGAATACCAAGCTGATGACATCTCAAAAGATGTCAGCTTTTTTTAAAAGGAGTACACAGATTTATTAATTAATTTGTACCCATAAAATGAAATGATGCCAAATGAAATTAAGTGTCCTAATTGCGGGAATCCAATTGATGTTGAAAATGTTATCGCTGCAGAAACAGAAGAAAGATTACAGCAAAAATACCAGGACAAGCTGAATGAATCCCTGGTGAAATTGGAAGACGAGAAGAAAAAACTGGAGTCTGAACAAATGATGTTCGAGGAAAAGAAAAAAAAGGAAAATGAGATCTTCGCCCAAAAACTTCAACAGGAAAGGCAGAAACTGGAGACCGAGATACAGGAACAGGTAAAGAAAAATGTTGCCCGAGATTTTGAGAATAAGATCAGGATGCTGGAAAACAATAACACCGAAACGGCTGAAAAATTAAAGGAAGCCCGTACAAAAGAACTCGAATTCCTGCAAAGAGAACAACAAATGAAGAACAAAGAAGCAGAGAATGAGATCACCTTTCAGAAAAAATTACAGCAGGAACGCCTCCAGATATCGGAACAGATCAGAACGCACGAAGCGGAAAAAAACAATTTAAAGGAAACGAGTTACCAGCTTAAAGTGAAGGAACTCGAAATGCAGCTGGAGGAGCAACGGAAGCTGGCGGATGAAATGAAACGCAAGGCAGAGCAAAGCTCTATGCAAAGGCAAGGTGAATCACAGGAATTATTATTGGAGGATATCTTGAAAGAACATTTCCCTTTTGACCTGATAGAAGAAGTTGGCAAAGGAGTGGAAGGCGCAGACTGTATGCAGATCGTTCGCAATAATTCCGGTAAGGAATGTGGCAAGATCATTTATGAAAGCAAGCGCACAAAAACCTGGAGCAATAGCTGGGTTGAGAAATTAAAAACTGATATGAGAAATCAGAATGCTGATGTGGCAATATTGGTTACCCAGGCATTCCCAAAAGATATGGAAAGGTTTGGCGAGCGTGATGGAATATGGATCTGTACTTTTATTGAAGTGAACAGTGTGGCTCATTTATTAAGAAATGGCATCATCAGGGTGTTTGACATTCAAAAGCGGGAGGAAAATAAGGGAGACAAAATGCAACTGCTGTATAATTACCTTACAGGCAATGAATTTAAAGGACAGGTGGAAGCCATCGTGGAAGGATTTATCGCCATGAGGCAAGGGATCGTAAAAGAAAGAGTGCAAATGGAGAAGATCTGGAAAGAACGCGAAAAACAACTTGAGAAGGTTTTGATAAGCACAAGCGGTATGTATGGATCAGTAAAAGGTATTGCAGGTGCATCCATTGGCGACATTCCATTGCTTGATGGGACTGATGAAAACCTGCTTGAAAACTAACTCATGCCACAGGATACAATATGGACCGGTGAAGCAGCTGAAGACTTTTACGTCCTCGATTCCATCCCTGGCTCGACCTATAAACATCTGCCAGCCCATACCGTTATATTAAGCCCCGACCAGCAGTTCAGAAAAACATCCGATAACTATTCCCAATGGGCCCCGCTTTATACTTTCATTCTCCTTGCAGTGATTTGGGTGCTGATCAGGTTGATCCATGGAAAAAGCAAAAGTTATGTGGAAGTAGGCTCAGGTGCTGATGAAGAAGAAAGCCCAGGTGTACCGGGTAATACACAATTCCTTGTTTATGAAGGCCGCTCATTAAATTTTAATAACCAGGAGATCAATTCTATTCTTAAAAGACGATTACCTTATTTTAATACGTTGTCGGGAACTGATAAGGATAAATTCATTTTCCGGATACAAAAGTTCATGAAACAAAAAACCTTCAAGATCCACGATGATAGTGGTTTTAAAGAGATGCCAATGCTTATATCTGCAGCAGCAATTCAATTCAGCCTTGGTATGGAAAAATATTTACTGCCTGATTTTCCATTCATTCACATCTTTCCGAACGGGTTTTTGGGCATTGATCAAACAATCCGGTATTTAGAAGGAAATGTATCGGATAACAGTATTAATATCTCGTGGAAACATTTTTTAAATGGCTATCAATACCCTTCTGACGGTCAAAATGTTGGTTTGCATGAAAAGGCACATGCATATTATATTCAAAAATTTTGCTACAAGAAATAATATCGACGAGGTATTTGTATCCGGGTTTTCTCATTTCAACGATCTTGGAAATAAGGCATTTGAAAATGAACAACGTCCCGGCAATGATTTCTATTCAGCTTACGCCATGAAAAATTTCCAGGAATTCTGGGCGGAAAGTGCGGAATTATTCTTTGAAAAGCCGGATGAAATGAAAGCATTTTATCCTGACCTGTATGAATCAATGAAAAATTTATTGAACCAGGATCCGGTGAATAATGTCCCGGTATAGCTGACAAGAAATTACGGTTTCCTATCTATAATCAGCACTATATCCTCGATTATTTTTATTTTCCTAATTTTATGAGCTAATTATTCCTTTTACTAACCAAACTACTTTTTATGAAACGATCATTATTAACTGTTTGCCTTTCAATGATCACTTACCTGGTCTTTGCTCAACAGGCGATCACAGTAAAAGTTACCGACGCACGCACAGGTGAACCCATAACGAATGCCTCTGCCACGGTAAGGGGTAGTGGTAAAGGTGCTTCTGCAAATAGCGGCGGCATATTAAGGATACAGGCGAATGCAAATGATGTTCTGGAGGTCACTTCTATTGGTTATTCCCCGGAAACAGTGACATTAGGTACGGCAACAGAAATTTCTGTCAGCCTCCAGCCTACTTCCGTTGATCTTGGAGACGTTGTGTTTTTAGGAACCCGGGGTGGCGCAAGAGCGAAGACCGAAACTGCTGTGCCTGTGGATGTGATCAGGATAAACCAGGCAGGATTGCCGACCGCGAAAATGGATTTCACCTCCGTCTTAAATATGGCGGCTCCTTCATTCAATTATAATAAACAAAGTGGTGCAGACGGTGCTGACCATGTTGACCTTGGAACCTTACGTGGCTTAGGTCCCGATCAGACTCTGGTTCTTATTAACGGCAAGCGTCGTCACCAGACTGCTTTTGTAGCATTGTTCGGGACAAGGGGAAGAGGAAATTCAGGATCTGACCTGAACGCTTTTCCGGAAGCTGCAGTAGACAGGATTGAGATATTACGCGATGGTGCATCAGCACAATACGGTTCAGACGCAATGGCTGGTGTAATGAATATATTATTAAGAAGAGATGTGAATCATTTATCTGTCAACACGGGTTGGTCCGGATATTATGATACAAAATTTAACGCTGAGAAATTTAATGCAGGTAATCAATATTACTCCGGAACTAAGATCGATGGCAATACTTATACTTTATCGGTTAATGATGGATTCAAGTTGGGAAAGAACGGAGGATTTGTAAATATCTCATTGGATTACTTAAACCAGTGTAAAACTTATCGCCAGGCTGATACCACTAACTGGCAAAATGATAAGGATGCATTGCCTTATATTAATGGAGGACGAAGAGCATTTGGTGATGGTTCCGTTGAAACATACGGTACGATGTACAATATGGAATTGCCTGGTGCAAATAAGAAAATGACATTCTATTCTTTCGGAGGATACAATTACAAATCTTCAGACGCGTTTGCCTATACAAGGAACTGGAGTGGCAAGCCAGAAAGATTCCCGGTTGATCTGAATGGAAATCTATTGTATGACCCTGAGATCATGAGAACATCAAATGATGGTGAGATCTATTATAACCCTCACATTCAAACCCGCATTAAAGATTATTCTATTGCAGCCGGATTAAAAGGAAATTGCCATAACTGGAATTGGGACCTTAGCAATACATTTGGAAGAAATGATTTCCATTATTATGGTGATAAAACATTTAATGCTTCTATGTTTTTAGTACCAACGGCAAAAATCCGTACACATTTTGATGATGGAGGCTTTAATTTTTTACAGAATACAGTTAACCTGGATCTCAGCAGATCATTCAAAACAGTGGCCGAGGGGCTTAACCTCGGCATAGGAGCAGAATACAGGTATGAGCATTATTCAATTTATAAAGGAGAAGATGCATCCTATAAAAGCTACCATCCTGATCCGATCATTTATCCTAACCAGTTTGGACATGATCCTGCTGATTCTGCAAGAAGCCCGGCTGCTGGCTCACAAGGATTCCCGGGATTTAGTCCGGCTGATGTTATAAAAGCTGATCGTTCAAATGTCAGCTTGTATGTAGATGCAGAATTAAACGTTACCAGGAAGTGGCTGGTAGATGGTGCGGTACGATTTGAAAGTTATTCTGATTTCGGTTCAGTTGCAACATTTAAATTCGCGACCCGGTATAAGATCGCTCCCACATTTAATTTAAGAGGTTCGGTGAGTACCGGATTCAGAGCTCCGTCCCTTCAACAGATCAACTTCAGCAATACACTTACATCTTTCAGTAGTGGTCAATTGATACAATCACGTATCGCACGAAATGGTGATGCTATTACGAAAGCTGCAGGCATTCCTGACCTGAAAGAAGAAACTTCTGTAAATGCAAGTGTAGGATTTAGCTGGAAGCCTGTCAGGGAACTAACGTTCACGATTGATGGCTATATGGTAAAAGTAAAAGACAGGATAGTATTATCAGGATTATTCAGCAAAGATGATCCAACTTTGCCTGTTGCATTTACTTCACAGCTTGATGCCATTGGCGTATCAACCGCCCAGTTCTTTGATAATGCAGTGAATACTACCAATTATGGATTGGATGTGGTTATTGACTATTCAAAAAAGTGGGGAAAGAATGGAGTAAAAGCTTTATTAGCCGGTAATTTTCAACGGATGACCGTGGATGAGATCCATGTTCCAGCCGCCTTGAATAGTAACAAGGTCAATCAAAAAACATTTTTCAGCGATCGTGAGGAAGCGTTTCTTTTGGCATCTGCTCCAAATATGAAAGTAAGCGCAGGCCTTGATTACAACTACAAAAAGTTTGGTGTAGGAACACATCTTACATATTTTGGCAAGATCAAATTGCTCGGCTTCGGTTCTGGTACTGCTGACAATCCAAATGGCACTGGTATCAATCCTGAAGTGCCTTCTGATGCAGATGAAAATGTACTGGTTCCCGAAATATTTTATTTTAAGGGGAAACTTTCGACTGATGTTTATGCATCCTACAGCATTACCAAAAAAATAAGCATTTTCATTGGTGCAGATAATGTATTTAATGTACATCCCGACCTTGGTGTAAATCCTTTGGCGAAGGGTTGGTTTGGTGACAATGAATCCGGTGGTCCATGGGATTCAGTACAAATGGGATTTAACGGAAGAAGGGTGTTTGCTAAATTGGCATTTAATTTTTAAGTTCATAGTTCAATAGGTTCCAATCGTTCAACATGTTTAAAATGTTCGAAAGGTTTAAGATAACTTCTTAAACCTTTTGAACTTTTGGACAATTATAAATTGAAAATTATGAAAAGCATTTTTACCAGCGTTCTTTTTATTTTCATCCTGTTGTTGACATCCGAAGGCTTTGCTCAAAACAAAATAGTTGTTTTTCAATCAGACTTTGGATTAAAAGATGGTGCAGTGTCAGCTATGAAAGGTGTGGCGATGGGTGTTGACAGCAGTCTAAAATTATTTGATCTTACCCACGAGATTCCGGCATATAATATCTGGGAAGCAGCTTACAGGCTAGAGCAAACTGTTCCTTACTGGCCTGCCGGGACAGTATTTGTGTCCGTAGTAGATCCCGGGGTAGGAACTGACAGGAAATCTGTTGTTCTTAAAACACGGAAAGGCCATTTTATTGTTACACCTGATAATGGCACCCTCACATTGATCACGGAAACAGAAGGCATTGCAGAAGTCAGGGAAATAGATGAGTCTGTAAATAGAAGAAGCGGATCAGAATTGTCCTATACTTTTCATGGAAGGGACGTGTATGCATATACGGCTGCACGGCTTGCTTCTGGAAAAATAACTTTTGATATGGTGGGAAGATCATTGCAAAAGCAGGTTGAAAAAATTCCATATCAAAAAGCAGTTATAGAAGGAAATAAGATAAAAGGAACCATTGCAATCCTTGATGTACAGTATGGAAACATCTGGACAAACATTCCGAGGGATCTCTTTAGAGGGCTGCGTGTAAAAGAAGGAGACCTGGTTCACGTTGTAATATACCACGATGATATAAAAATGTATGACGCAAACATCCCTTTTGCAGAAACATTCGGCGCAGTTCCAATGGGAAATCCTCTTGCTTATTTGAATAGCCTGTTACAGGTTTCCTTTGCTTTGAACATGGGTAATTTTTCAGCAGTTCATCACATCGAAAGTGGAAATGACTGGAAGGTTGAGATCGAAAAGAAAAGATGATCTATTGTTGATCATTTGAAGCTGCGATCCATGCGAGAAATTTATCATTAAAAAACAATCCATGCACTTTAAGGTTGATGGGATCATGCTTTTGAAAAGTGCAATCGGCAAGAAATTCATTTCCGTTGTTTATAATTTTATTGATCCGTAGATGTTGCTTAAAATCTACTCCACCGTTACCATACCACTTGAACATCGCTTCCTTTATACTCCAGGCAAGTATGAGTAATTGTGCGGATTTAAAACCGATCAGTGAAGCGATGTTTCCTAATAACTGATGTTCCCCTGCTGTTAAAAATTTATTTTTTATCCTCTCTATTTTCTCGCCCTCAAATTCAATATCAACTCCTACCCTGTTTTTTTGCTAACAATCGCACTTGCATAATCTCCGGCATGGGATATTGAAAAATGGAATGCTTCATTTGCAAGGAATGGTTTTTTTGCTTCTGCTATCTTTATAAGCTCCAATGGAAAATCTTCAAACAATTCTGATAAAAGATGCCGGCCGGCGAGGTGTTGCAATCGTTTATTCGGATGAGTAATAGAATTTGGCAAAATCGTCTTCTGTAAAAAAAAATCTTCCGCTTCTGTAATATGCCAGACAGCCAGCCGGGTTGATTCGTTGATATTTTGTTGATAAACCAGTGGCATAATGAAAATGAATTTCGGCTATTGAATTTTGAATATTTATTTTTACAAATTAACGAATAACACTCCGAAATGATATTAAGTGATACCAGGATACTCGAAGAAATAGCAAAGGGCACTATTAAGATCGAACCATACAGTCGCGAACAACTGGGCAGTAACAGCTATGATGTTCATTTAGGTAAATACCTGGCTACTTATGACCATGCAGAGCTTGATGCAAAAAAACACAATACTATCAAACACTTTGAAATACCTGATGAAGGCATCTTATTGCTTCCGCACATGTTTTACCTGGGCGTAACGGAAGAATACACAGAAACACACGCACACGTTCCATTCCTCGAAGGCAAATCTTCAACAGGCCGGCTGGGCATAGATATACATGCAACGGCTGGAAAAGGGGACGTTGGCTTTTGCGGCAACTGGACGCTTGAGATATCAGTGAAACAACCGGTACGGGTTTATAAAGGAATGCCGATCGGGCAACTCATCTATTTTCCTGTTGATGGCGAGATAGAAGTAAAATATAATGAAAAGAAAAATGCCAAATATAGTGGCCAGCCTAATAAGCCAGTGGAAAGTATGATGTGGAAGAACCAATTTTAATTTGGAAATGTACCAATTTGGAAATTGGAAATTACAATACAGACTTACAATTAGAGATATGCCTTCATTAGCTTTTCAGCACATTTTCAAATTAGCAAATTAGTTCACACATTCTCACATTTGCTTTTAATACATTGATTAACGGTAATGCCAATCTAAATACTAATCCTAATTTTGAAGAAATTATGGTATGTACCGACTATTACTTCTTCTTCTCTTTTCCTTCAACCTCAGCTTTGCTCAACAAGGAACGATCATTAAAAATGGTGATGCAGTTATCTATTATAAAACTTTTGGCAGCGGGAAACCACTCTTACTGATCAATGGCGGGCCCGGGATGAATAGCGAAGGCTTTGACGGCATTGCAGAAAAATTATCGGCCAGTAATCTTGTGATCACTTATGATCAAAGAGGAACGGGAAGATCCATTTTAAAAAAAATAGATAATACTTCCATAACGATGAACCTGATGGTAGAAGATGTTGAAGCGATCAGAAAACATCTGAAGATTGAAAAATGGATCATCATGGGCCATTCATTTGGAGGGATGCTGGCAGCATTTTACGCAACTATCCATCCTGGCAATATTTCCTCCATGATTCTTTCATCTTCAGGCGGAATAGACCTTGGTTTACTAACATACGTGAGCAACAATATCAATTCAAAACTTTCTAAACAGGAATTGGATTCATTGGAATACTGGAATAACAGGATGGCAGCCGGTGATACAGATCATGTTACCCGATTAGGCCGTGGGCGTGCCCTGGCTCCGGCATACGTTACAAACAAAAAATTTATTCCGGTCATTGCGGAGAGGCTTACGCAAGGAAACGCAGTTATCAACGGACTAATCTGGAATGATATGCGATCAATACATTTTGATTGCTCCGAAATACTATCGACATTCAAACAACCTGTTCTGATCCTTCAGGGAAAGGATGATATCATTGAAGAAAAAACCGCCATAAAAGCACATAAAGTTTTACAACGATCTACACTGGTCTTCATAGATCATTCAGGACATTATGGATGGCTTGATAATGAAACAGATTATTTAGCGGCAATACAAAAATTTCTAAAAGAGCACAATCAGATATAGCCATATTTTTTATAGAAGGCTATCAGGAAACCAGTTACTTCATCATAACTTAAAACACCACCTGGTTGTTTGTTTCCCTGCAGATATTTTCCATAAAGCCAGCGCACCACTGGTTCTGCCCAGTTCTCGTGACGCCTGTTGAAATCAGCCCAATCTCTGAGATCCTTAATTACCGCTGGAAGAAGTTCTTTCCTGTATCTTCCTGCAGCGGCTGAATCTGCATAATTCAAATTGCGGTTTGAATAAATAAACAGGTCCAGGTAAACTGAGTAATGCATCAAAGTATTTCCGGAATTAGAAGCAGCAAGATAACCAACAAAATTTGCTTCCATTTCCTTCGCATACCCGAGCTGGTGAGCAACCTCATGGCAGGTAACGAATGAGTGAAGAAATGTAGGAACAGTTGTGTTCACCTGCGCTTCACCGGTAAACGGATTGTAATAACCTGTGAACCCGGTATAATTTCCAAGCCACCCCCACATGGATGTTTTGATTGACATTGGCCGATAACTAAGAAACGGATATCTTACAGAAAGTTTCTTATAAGCTTCCGTCACCATTTTAAATAATTCTCTGTCGGAAGGATGGACATCTTTTGAATTCATCAGTTCCGTTTTTGCCGTGTTGATCTTTTCAACCAAAACCTGGTTCATGCTTCGAAGATCATCAGTAGTATATCTCCCGTTGTCAAGTCCCAGTTGCCATGCAATTCCCTTACGGTTGTAATTTATACCCCAAAAAATATTAAAAATGATGTAAGCACTGCTAAATAGTACAAATAGCCTGTACAAAAACTTTACGTACAGTTCCCGCTTGTTATAACTCCTTCTTAAAGCAAACCTTAAAAACCGGCTGGTTTGCCATAAAAGCCAGGCTCCAAATAGTGCGTATAATATATCGCCGATGCTAAAATTTATATTGCCAAAGAGATCCCTTAAAATGGAGGCAAACCGGGCATAAAAGTGAGTACTGTAGCCATTCTCCACACGGGTTTCGCTGATGCTATAAAAGTGTATTAATATACAGGCAAGGGTTAATATTACAAAATAGAACGATTTCCTCCTTGACATCATAATGACTAAAATTACTGAAAGACGGTAATTATCTGCGAATCAGCCTGAAAAAGCTCTCATTCTCATCTCATAATTGAAAATTTTAACCTACCTTTGCCGTCCTTTAAACTGAACGCAATGGCTTATAAGCGGGCATTCGAGATTGCTTTTGTGGGGTTAAAGCCGGGGGTGCACCAGTTTAATTATGACCTGGATAATAAGTTCTTTATTGAAAAAGGTGCCCAGGACCTTACCGAAGCGACCGCAAATGTAAAGCTGTCTCTGGAGAAAAATACCGGTTTCATGCTATTGAAGTTTGAGGTCGGTGGAAAAGCGAAAGTAAGCTGCGACCGTTGTGGTAATCCGCTTAAGCTCGATCTTTGGGATGAATTCAAGATGCTGGTAAAGCTGGTTGATAACCCGCAGGAAATGAATGACCAGGAGGAAGATCCGGATGTTTATTACTTGTCAAGAACGGAAAGCCATCTTGATATAAGTGATTGGATCTATGAGTTTGTTTTGTTAAGCGTGCCAATGCAACGTATGTGTAGTGAAGCAGAAATGGGAGGCCCGCAATGTAATATGGAGGTATTGGAAAAATTAAAGGCAATGGAAGCAAAGCAAATTGAAAACAATGCAAATGCTTTGTGGAAAGGACTGGATAAATTCAAAGAAAATTAAGCAGTTCAAAAAGCCTGCTTTTTATAATAAATATTAACTACTAAATAATAAGTCATGCCAAATCCAAAGAGGCGTCATTCGCAACAACGCAGTGCAAAAAGAAGAACGCATTATAAAGCTACAGAAGTAACGTTAAGCGTAGATTCTACTACCGGCGAAACTCACGTACGACACCGTGCTCATGTTAGCGAAGGAAAATTATACTATAAAGGAAAGGTGGTTGCTGAAAAAGCTCCACTGAAGGCGTAATTATATTTGCGATAAACAATTTGATTCCAAAATCAAGGATTGAGTAACTTCAATCCTGGTTTTGGAATTTTTAATTTAAAATTTCTCAAATGATAAGGATCGGATTGGATATGATGGGTGGTGATTACGCCCCTGAAGAAGCAGTGAAAGGAGTTGAAGCATATCTTTCTAAACCAAACCAGGATATCCACCTTGTTTTAATTGGTGATGAATCAAAGATCCGCGATCTTATAGCAAACATACCTCCAGCAAATTACAGCATCGTTCATGCAGAGCAGGTAATTGAAATGCATGACCATCCTACTAAAGCTTTAAAGGAAAAACAGCAATCATCTATTGCGATCGGTTTTCAACTCCTGGCTTCCGGAAAGACCGATGCATTCATAAGTGCGGGAAATACCGGTGCCATGATGGTTGGTGCCTTATTCAGTATTAAAACAATCGAAGGGGTTTTACGCCCATCGATCGGTGCTTATATGCCGCGAGAGAACGGGTCACTTGGATTGCTCGTCGATGTAGGCTTAAATTCCGATTGTAAAGCAGAAAATCTAAATCAATTTGCCCTGCTTGGATCTTTGTTTGCAAAATATATTCTTAAGGTTGAAGAGCCAAAGGTTGGATTGGTGAATATTGGTGAAGAGGAAGGCAAAGGAAATTTATTGGCACAATCAGCCTACACACTTTTAAAAGAGAACGGCCAGATCAATTTCCTTGGAAACATAGAGGGACGGGATATTTTACTGGATAAAGCTGACGTGCTTGTATGTGATGGATATACAGGGAATATTGTGCTGAAATTAGTTGAAAGCCTGCACGAACTTGCAAAGCGCAGAAATATCGATGATGAGCATTTCGAAAGATTCGATTTTGAAAAGTATGGAGGTGTTCCGGTACTCGGGGTATCCAAGCCCGTTATCATAGGCCATGGAATATCGCATGCAACCGCATTTAAGAATATGATCCGAATTGCTGTATTGATGATCGAAACAAAGCTGTCAGAAAAGATCCGCGAAAGTTTTGCAGTTCCTGCATGAGAAAACATTATTCAGCAACAGGGAATTGTAATGTCAATTGTACATCCCTTTCCAATGGCGCTATCTATTGTAAATTTTCCATTAAAGGATTCGATCCGGTTCATCATATTTGATATTCCTACTCCTGTGCGATTTTTGTTAATATCAAATCCTATTCCGTCATCCTGGATGGTGACATGAATATTTTCATCGATCGTTTCAACATTGATCTGAATGTTATTTGCAGCAGCGTGCTTAACAATATTATTGGCTTGTTCCTGGATGATCCGGTAAATGTTTAGCTTAAGATCATCATTGATGTCTGTATCAACAACGCGGTATGAAAAGGTTGTTTTAATGGCTGTAGTTTCGCGAAGGTTACTTAAAAGCATTTCTACCATTCCCCGGAGATCTATATTCTTAAGCGGGGTCACATAATTACTACTCAGCAGCCTGATCTCATTCATGGCGGTATCGATCAGCTCTTTTGGATATTCGATTGCTTCATTTAATACAGGGTTGCGTTTTGCCGCCACCGTAAGATATAACTTTGCGCCAACAAGTATCTGGTTAATGTTGTCGTGTAACTCCTGGCCAATATAATTCCTTTCATTTTCCTGGGCATGTATCATGGCCCTGGTTATTTTTTTCTGTTCCTGCACCTTCTGGTTCAAGATCTTTTCTTCCATTTCATACAATGCCCTGGCTGATTCGTTTCTTTCCGTAAGGTCGCGTGCAATCACCATGAAATTGCCTCCCGGCAACATCTTGGTAGCAATTTCCATTTCAATAAAGGTGCCGTCCTTTCTTTGTAATTTTCGATTCTCAAGAGCAGCCTTGCCTGAAATATGTTGTTTAATCTCCGGTGGATTTAATTCTCGTTCATTATGATACAACTCCCGGATATTCATATTACTAAATTCCTTTCTTGAATATCCTAGATAATCACAGGCGCTGTCATTAAAATCTATGATGGTGCCGTCGGGGGAATAAATAAGGATGCCGTCAAAAGCCTCCTCAACAAGGGTCCTGTATTTTTGTTCACTTTTTTGGATCGCTTCTGCCGCCAGCTTTTTTTCTGTTATATCCTGGACAAGCGACATGATCGTTACTACCTTTCCATTGTCTTCCGTTAAAACAGAATTGAACCATTCACACCAGATAACTTTTCCCGATCTCGTATAATTTCTATGCTCAATATTATTTCTTCTTATTTCGCCCGATAATAGTTTTTCCACGGTTTGTTTCACCCAGGGAAGATCTTCTTCGTACACATGGCTTATCCCGCTTGTTTGTTCCTCCAAAGAATGTTCTTCATCCCAGCCAAATATCATGGAGGCTTGTCGCGACAATGATTTTATTTTTAAGTTATCATCCCATTCAATAAAACCAAGCGGCGCATTTTCCACATGAAATAATAACCTGTCATGAGCGGTCTTCATCCTGCGTTGGTCTTCAAGTCTTTCCTTTTCTAACCTGCGCTGTTTTAATGCAGCATCAATTGCTACTGGCAGGCGGGTTAGGCGATCTTTTAGAAAATAATCATCTGCCCCAAGCTTAATGATCTTTGCAGCAAATTCTTCAGATACTGTCCCGGTAATAAGAATAAAAGGAGTAAGCAGATTTCTTTCCCTGACAATTTTTAGGGCATCTGCTGAACTAAAATCAGGCATTGAATTATCGGCAAGAATAAGATCAGGTTGAAAATTATCCAATTCCTGCAGGAATAACTCTTTACTCATTGCCACTCTAAAATGAAAGTGCGGACTTTCCTTTAGGAGTAGTCGCTGAACCAGTTCAGCATCATCACTACTGTCTTCCAGCATTAATATTTTTAAGGTCCCGCTCTTATCCATCATACAGGTCGTTGATTTAAAAGTAACCAATAAAATCCCAGGTTGCGGATGGCTTCTGCAAAGCCTTCGAAATTTACCGGCTTAACTATGTAACTATTCACACCCAGTTCATAACATCTTTTAATATCGGGATCTTCCTTTGAAGAGGTAAGAATAACTATAGGGGTTGCCCGAAGTCTTTCATCCGACTTTATCTTTTGCAATACTTCAATACCACTCACTTTTGGCATTTGTATATCCAGTAAAATGAGTTTTGGGGGATGATTTATATCGCGGTTACCTGCATATTTACCGGTGGCAAATACAAAATCAATCGCCTCTTCTCCATCCTCCACGTGAAAAAGGTTATTGGTCATATGATGCTTTTTTAATTCCCGTATGGCCAGTTCCGCATCATTCACATTATCTTCTACCAACAATACATCTACAGAATTTGGATTCATTATTAAATATTAAACGTTATAGTTTTATTTTGAAGGCAATTTAAAATAAAATTTTGCACCTTTATCCTGCTCTGCTTCAACTTCGATCTTTCCACCATGCTTGGCGATTATCTTTTCAACAATGGCAAGCCCTACACCGGTTCCTTCGAATTCACTGGCTCCGTGTAAGCGTTGAAACACTTTAAAAAGCTTGTTGCTGTATTTTTGATCAAATCCTACACCATTGTCCTGGATAGAAAAATAAGTTTGATGCTTTTCCACATGTCCCTTTATAATTATTTTTGGATCTGTCTTTTTACCTGAATATTTTATTGCATTTGAAACAAGGTTAATCCAAACCTGCCGGATACTATTTACATCTGCATACATTGCCGGCATCTCAGAGATACACCATTCAATATTGGCATGGCCGTGTTTGTTATCAAGTTCTGCAATAACCTCATTCACTAATTCATTTGTATCGATATTTGTTTTTATGATATCCTGTTTACTTAACTTAGAAAAAGTTAGAAGATCATCAATAAGCGTACCCATCTTCAATGTATTTCTTTTGATGACGCCCATCAGCCGTTTGGCCTCATCATCAAGCTTACTGGTATAATCATCTTCAAGAATGGAGGTGAAACCAACGATACTACGAAGCGGAGCTCTTAGGTCATGAGAGACAGAATAAGTAAATGCTTCCATCTCCTCATTGACTTTTTTTAATTTAGCTTCACTTTCAATGATCAGGTTTTCTTTCCTCTTTCTTTCCGTAATATCTTTTACGATCGTTAAATATCCTGTGGTGATTTCGTTTTCATTCATTAAACCGGTTGTGGAAATAAGGCAGATCACAGGCTCTCCAAGTTTGCTTACCTGGTTGATCTCACCGGTCCAATATCCCTGTGATTGAATATGGGCCCGCAGTTCATCCAACTGTGAAACAGATGTATCACTTTTTAAAAGCTCCCGCAGATCTTTTCCCATCACTTCACCGGCTGTAAAACCGTAGATTGACTCTGCTCCTTTGTTCCAGGTTTTTATTTTGAAATCTGCATCCATTGAAATGATACCGTCACTGCTCTTCTCAACCAGGCCACCCAAATAAATAATTTCCTGCCTGCTTTTTTCTAAAGCTTCTTCCGATTCCTTCTTAAGCAGGTCACGTTTGTTGAGCAGGATACTGTTATACCATATCAATCCAAGAAATACTATAATATTACTTAATGCAAAAACCGCTACGCCAAATTCTTTCGTGTAAAGCCCCGCCCAATCCCCATATAATCTGAATAAACCAAGAAATGTAGGAACTATGATGGCTGCAGGAATAAGTGCATGAGCATTTATACTTCCGCTTGAAGTACTCGTAAAATCTCTCATCACACCTTTCGCAGGCTGTGCAAGAAGTATAGAGATCCCTATAAAGAAAAAACAGATCGCCGTAGGAAGGGCCATAGGAATAAAGAGTGGCACTTCATAAAAAGATCTTACCTGGTATATATATCCCAGGATAGAAAGCAATCCCAGGAATGACACTATCAGGGCGATCAATTGAACAGTGGGCAATTTGCGGCCAGACCTTGTATGAAGCAACAGTAATGAC
Source organism: Ferruginibacter sp. (assembly GCA_039920685.1). GTDB lineage: Bacteria > Bacteroidota > Bacteroidia > Chitinophagales > Chitinophagaceae > Ferruginibacter. Next base: position 6,889 of record JBDSDG010000135.1, on the reverse strand, counting down.
AATCCGCTAAGCAGGAAACAAATTGCAGTATTAGGAGCCATGAAATTGGGCCGGCCATAAATTGTGCTTTCCTTTATTTTCCGGGCATAAAATAGAAGATCAGGCTTGATATTGAAATTAAATACCAGGTCCAATGACTTAAGAAGTCCGATCGTTAAAACAATTGCCGCAATTAAATATCCTGCAAAAATTGCTGACCGTTTATTTTGATCTCCAGTCAGCAAAAGGAAAGATGCAGACAATAAAATGAAGCAGCAGGCACTTAGAGGATTCATTGCCACAAAGCCTGCTATCATACGCTTCAGAAACTCTATATCAAACTGCCAACCCACAAGAACCAAAAAACCTATCAATGAAACGATCAATGACAACAGTTTTGCCCTGTGCTTAAGGCTGGTTTGTAATTTTATATCGGGTATAAGGTTCATGCTAGCTTTCAGCGTATTAAACAATCCTTAACTGTAAGGTCAACTTCATAGAAACTATTGCTCCCAACCTCCAGAAATATAAAATTATTCGTGGAAAACATTGGAAAATAACTATTCATTTCGCTTTAAACAAAACGCAATTACCGATGGCATTGCTAAATCCTGGTTCTAAATTTACCGCAAATTCGTGTAGGTAGGTCAAAGAATCCTCTATATTTAATTATTTTATTTTTCAAATGATTTTAAGAGCGCTGCGATCAAAAAATTATTTCGTTACCTTAGGTAACAGTGCGAGCAGGCTATTCAATTGGACCAATCTTTAAAAACAATTTAACCACTAAATAGATCATGGATAATAGAATTAAAGTCATTATTACAGGGTCAACAGGAATGGTTGGGGAAGGTGTATTACATGAGTGCCTGCAACATGAAGCAATCGAATCGATCCTCGTTCTTAACAGGAAGAACTGCGGTATTATTCATCCAAAATTAAAAGAGATCATCCACCAGGACTTTTATGATATTCAGCCGTTGGAATCACAACTAACGGGTTACAATGCATGCTTTTTTTGTCTTGGAATTTCGTCAGTAGGAATGCAGGAAAATGAATTCTATCAATTGACGTATATACTTACGCTGCATATTGCACAAACACTGCGAAAATTAAATCCGGCTATGTCATTTTGTTATGTTTCCGGGGCCGGAACAGACAGTTCTGAAAAGGGGCGGATCATGTGGGCAAGAGTAAAAGGTAAGACGGAGAATGACCTTCAAAAATTAAAATTTAAAAACGCCTATAATTTTCGTCCCGGTGGCCTGCAGCCAACGGAGGGATTGAAGAATACTCATAGCTATTATAAATACCTGGGCTGGCTTATCCCACTCATCCGGTTGGTTGCACCAAAGTATATTTCAACATTAAAGGAGCTTGGTTTGGCGATGATAAATTCGGTAACCCAGGGGTATGATAAAAATGTTCTCGAAGTGAAGGACATCATTGCGCTTTCTAAAAAATAACTCCATTTATTTTATTAAATGAATTTAAAATGAGGAAATATTTTATTGCGCTCATTATTGCATTGCTGATTATTCATTGTACGGAAGGTAACGCTTATGCTCAAATTCCTGGTGATGGTAATGACTCGTCTGTTTATCAGCCCAAAAAATATGTAGAACTGGTTCACCCGGAATGGAGTAAAAATGCAACTATTTATGAAGTGAATATCAGGCAATATTCACCGGAAGGAACATTTAAAGCTTTCGAAGCACATCTCCCGCGGCTAAAAGCCCTTGGTGTAGATATTTTATGGCTTATGCCTATACATCCGATAGGTGAAGAAAAACGAAAAGGAAAAATGGGCAGCTATTATTCTGTGAAAAATTATTTGACTGTAAACCCCGAGTTCGGAACAATGGATGATTTCAAACAACTTGTGAAAAAGATACATGGAATGGGAATGCATGTGATACTTGATTGGGTTGCAAATCATTCTGCATGGGATAATGTCCTTGTTGCAGCGCATCCTGGTTGGTATACAAAAACCCTGGAAGGAGAATTTCAGCCAACACCCTGGTATGATTGGGATGACGTGATAGATCTTGATTATGATAAGCCGGCAATGAGAAAGTATATGACCGATGCGTTTAAATTCTGGGTGAAGGAAACTGATATCGATGGCTACCGCTGTGACGTTGCAGGATTTATTCCTGTGGATTTTTGGGACAATGTTCGAAAAGAGCTTGACAAGATCAAACCTGTATTTATGCTGGCTGAATGGGAGTCGAGAGATCTCTATAAACATGCATTTGACATGACATATTCCTGGAGCCTTTGGAATGAAATGAAATCGGTAACTACAGGTAAAAAAAATATTGGCGGATTGGTTGAATATATGGCGCATGATGTTAACACGGTTCCGGTGGATGCATTTAGAATGACATTTACAGAAAATCATGATAAAAATTCCTGGGAATGAAACCAGTTTAAGAATTTTGGTAAGGCTTTACCCGCATGCATGGCACTAACCTGTGTTGTAAATGGAATGCCCTTATTATACAGCGGCCAGGAGGCAGGATTAAACAGGTCACTGAAGTTCTTTGATAAGGATACGATCACATGGCAACCACACCCATTCTCAGATATGTACAAAAAATTATTCGCTTTTAAACACGATCACCAGGCATTGTGGAACGGTGGATGGGGTGGTCAAATGATCAGAATATTTAATGACAGGCAAGACCATGTTCTATCTTTTTCCCGGGAAAAGAACGGGGACAAAGTTGTAGCAATTTTTAATTTTGATGATTCACCGGTAAAAGTAAAATTGAATTCTAAATACCAGGCAGGCACGTATACTGATCTATTCTCCGGCAATACTTTTGTTTTAAAAGGCAATGATCAGGTCTCTTTAAGCGCGTGGGGATATTTATTGCTAAGTCATGGAACTGCAAAATAAAATCTATGGGGTTTTATGATCTTGAAAAAGAAAAAAGAAAGGAGGTGGTTGCCCTGGTATCGGCAGCTATAAGATCCGGAATTGAAAATAAAAAGAGTAATGCCTTTATAAAATATTTTTCAGACGAAGATACTTATATAAGAAAGGCAGCTTACCTGGCGACCGGTAAAATATTCAACGAACAAAAAAAATTGCAGGCTGAGATCCTGGATCAATTGAAGCAATTGTCCGTTCATGAAAATGAGCGGATAAGGCAGACCGTTATAAATGCAGCAGGTGAGATCGGAAAATTTGATTTTGGTGCGGTTGCATTATTTATGGAAAAGGGATTATTTGATGAACATCATTCTGTTCGAAATGCTGTCATTGGTTCTATTAAAAAGATGGGAGAGAAAAACCCTAAACCCGTACTTGAGTTTGCCGCCCGTTACCTGGATCATCCCGATAAAGAGATCCGCAGGGAGATCTGCCATGGAATAGAATTAAGAGGCCGAATTCATCCACAGGATATTCTTCCCTTATTAAAACAATTGGAATTTGATACTACGGCAAGAGTAAAGAATACGTTGATACATGTGATCGGCCAGATCAGTTATAAAAAAGGCTGCCTGGAAACCGTTATCTCCCACCTTAAAAACTGGAAAAATAAAGACCTCGTTGTAAAAGCATTTGAAGAGATCATCGATGTTCATGACAGGTATAAAGATTTCGCGGAATTAACCACCGATCAGGCTACCAAATATATTGAGGAGCATTTCAAGTGAAATACATACTATTGCTTTAAAATCTGCTTCCTTTCATTCGTAAGCAAACCTTTTAATTCTACGTAATAGACTCCTTTGGGTAAATTACCTACATCCATCGTAAGCGTGTTTGTTCCTGCATTCACAATCCATTGCAGTTGCTTTAAGATTCTTCCAAGGTTATCAAGTAATCTTAGTTGTACAGATCCGGCGACTTCCATATTGATCGAGAGGTTAGCCTTTTCCTGCACCGGGTTTGGATAAATTGAGAAACTGGCCGCTCTTCGAATGGATATCGCAACAATCTGTGAATAAGAGAAGCGTCCATCAATATCCTTTTGCTTAAGCCGGTAATAAATAACTGGAACACCTTCCAGTGTAATATCCTTATCAGTATAATGATATGACTGAGCACCAGTGTGGTTAATTGCCGCAATGGTGGCTATCGGGTAATATGAAACGCCATTTATACTTTTTTCCAGGTCAAATGAATGCGTTTTCAACTCGTCAATTGTTTCCCAGTCAAGATCAGCATTTTTATTTTCGAGGCGGCCATAAAATTCAAGTGTACTGATCGGGAGTGTTCCGCCTCCTGCTTTATTAGCGAAATAAAAAGATGAAAACGATGTGATACTTGCTGAAAGCACATAATCTGTTTCCCATGACAGGGAGCTGTTAGCAATTATATCTGCTGTTGTCACAACTGTTTCAGAACAACCAATATTATTCTTAAAGATACCGATGTCATTAATTGAGCTGATACCTGATGGTTGCCCTGCGGAATTAATTGCCGAACTTAATGCAGTGTACTCCGAGCCCTTAAGGTAGATACGAATATCAACTGGGGAAGCCGGCTGCTGTTGAGGGGTTATGGTAATGTTTCGATCAAGGTAAAGCTTCTTCAATTCATCTTCCCTGACATCGCCCACATTTATGAATGTCGATGCTGTAATTACGCCGAGGTTATTTCCATTTGCTTTAATTTCGGCAACCGCATCTCCTTTGTCGTCAATTATTGAAACCCATGTATTGTTATTCAGGTTATCGATCATTACCGGCGGAAAATTTACACAATTATCAGGGATTCCCTGTGCAACGATGGCAGGTGCAAGGATAAGGTCATTACCATTTCCCGGACCGTTTCCATCTAAAGGGCCGAATTCTCTCTTTTTCAAATATGAATTCGTAACAGGATTCCATTCAAACAATACTCCCCTATCATCAACACCGCCAAGCTGTGTAGTGCCATACAATTTGTCTCCACTCCATGTAAGGCTTCCCAAAGGAAATTTTCCATCAATAAAGCTGAAATCAAATTTTTTCGTACACACATTACCGATAGGCTCCCATTCAAAAATCACTCCTTCGTTATTATTACCCCCAATGTTTGTCATACCGTAAAATTTACCGGCCACGGCAGTTAGGCTTCCCACAGGGATACTTCCGTTGTTGCCATCAAAATCAATTCTTTTGGTATATTGGTTTGAGACCGGATCCCAGTCAAAGATCACACCCAGGTCATTACTTCCACCACGTTCTGTAGTGCCAAAAAATTTACCACTATTCATAAGCATGCTGCCTCGTGGGTAACTGCCATTTGAAACACTGAGGTCTATCTTTTTCGCAAAATCATTTGTCAGCGGATTCCATTCAAAGATCACGCCTGCATCATTAACACCACCCAGAACCGTCATACCGTAAAACTTCCCATTAAATTCAGTCATGGTTGCGAACGGCTGGCCGCCATTAAGCCCGTTAAAATCCACCTTTTTAATATATATATTGGTAGCAGGATCCCATTCAAAGATCACGCCCTTGTTACTGATGCCACCATTCGCACACAGGCCATACATTTTTCCGCCAAGCAGTGATAAACTTCCGCTAGGCCTGCTGCCATTGGCGGAACTAAGATCCAACTTCTTCGTGTATACATTTGTGTTAGGATCATATTCGAAGATAACACCTACATCATTATTTCCTCCACTGGTGGTCATTCCATAATATTTCCCATTGTAGCGAACCATTTGACCCGCAGGATTGATACCATTGTGTTGTGCATGAATATCGATCCTTCCATTGTAAGTATTCGTTATTGGATCCCACTCAAACAGCACGCCCTTATCGCCACTCCCACCCTGGGTTGTTATACCGTATAATTTTCCATTACTCACTGTCATGCTGCTGCGGGAAAAACAGCCGGTAACATTATTCAGGTCGACCTTTTTGAGGTAGTTATTTACCAGTGGATCCCATTCAAATATTACACCTTTGTCATTGCTGCCACCTCTTCGCGTTATACCATAAAATTTACCATTTGCTCCTACCAGGTTGCCATAAGGAATACCTCCATCTGCCACATTCAGATCAATTTTATTTGTGTAATTATTATTTGCAGGATCCCATTGAAAGATCACTCCTACATTATCCTGACCACCCTGTAAGGTCATCCCATAAAATATATCGCCGCTTAATGACAGGCTGCCATAAGGGCTATGACCTTTGGTATCACTCAGGTCAATTTTTTTTGAATAAATATTTGTAAGAGGATCCCATTCAAAGATGACACCTTTCAAATTGCTTCCTCCCTGGTTTGTCATTCCATAAAACTTACCTGAACGGAGTGATAGGTGGCCAGAAGGGAAGCTTCCTTCTGCATCAGACAGGTCTATTTTTTTTGAATAGATATTTGATACCGGGTCCCATTCGAAAATAACTCCTTCACCAGTTGCACCACCAGAATACGTGAGGCCGTAAAATTTTCCGTCCTTAACAGTTAAACTTCCCCGGGGATTATTACCATCCGTTCCATTGAAGTCATATTTTTTTGTATAAATATTGGTAGCAGGGTCCCATTCGAATATCACACCTTTTCCATCCGCTCCGCCATCTGAGGTCATTCCATAAAACCTTCCCGACAACAATGTCAGGCTACCATATGGATGAGTACCAATTAAATTACTGAATTCGATCTTTTTGGTATATAAATTTGAAACCGGGTCCCATTCAAAGATCACTCCATCACCGGTACCGCCTAAAAAAGTCATTCCATATAACTTACCGTTGAATTCAACTGGAACAGAATACTGTGCACTTGCACCAGGATCGTCATATCCGAGCTCGTATCTTTTTATATAATTGTCGCCCTTCGTGGTGGTTGAATATATGGATCCGGCATAATCCTGGCCACCACCTGCAGACATTCCCCACATCTGGTAGATACCTTGCGCATTTGAAACCAATGAAAAAATAAAAAAGATAAGAA
>JBDSDG010000134.1:0-9926 GCA_039920685.1 Ferruginibacter sp. | reverse complement strand
AGGAATGTAAATGGCCACGATCTGAAGTTCACAAATCTTAGTAAGATATATTGGCCAAAAGAAAAATATACGAAGCGTGATATGATCAATTACTATTACCAGGTTGCTCCTTACATGCTTCCTTATTTAAAAGACAGGCCTCAATCTCTTAACAGGCATCCTGGTGGGATAAATGGCGAAAGCTTTTACCAAAAAGATGTAACGGGTAAAGTGCCGGGATGGATCAAAACTGTTCCATATGAAAGTGATCCGGGTAAACATTTCCTGGTAGCTTCAGATGATGCAAGCTTACTGTATATGGCATCTCTCGGCTGCATTGAAATTAATCCATGGAGCAGCCGCATTCAAAAACCCGGCAATCCCGATTGGTGTATCATTGATCTTGACCCCGATAAAACTACTTTTAACCAGGTAATAGAAGCAGCGATCGTTACAAAGAATATACTTACTGCTGCGGGGATTGATTGCTATTGCAAGACATCCGGTTCTACCGGCTTACATATCTATATCCCACTTGGAGCAAAGTATACTTACGAACAGTCAAAGGAATTTGGAAGAGTGATCGCAAAACTGGTACACAAAGAATTACCAAAAACAACAAGTATTGAAAGAATGATCAGTAATCGAAACAAAAAAATGTACATTGATTTTTTACAGAACCGTCCACAGGCAACATTGGCGGCCCCTTATTCAATTCGTCCGAAACAAGGTGCTACTGTTTCAATGCCTTTGCACTGGGAAGAAGTCAGGGTGGGCCTCAACATGATGGATTTTACGATCAGGAACGCAATTGCCCGCGTTAGGGAATCAGGAGATATATTTAAGCCCGTATTAGGTAAAGGAATAAATATGAAAGTGGCTGTCGGCAGGCTGAAGGCAAATTGCGAAGCAACATAAAAGCCCCCTATGATTCCCCGGATAACTTACAATCGATCTAAAGATTGTTGTATCAAAAGTTCCACTGAATAGATAAGGCTGGGGAAATCGTGTCCCACAAAAATTGTTTTATTTTCCTTTTATATTCCTGATGATGTGATATTTCTTTATACTGGTCTGGTAAAATACTTTATCTAAACAAAATCAGGAATGAACTTCACCCGTTCTTCATCTGATAATAAACAGTGGTGTTGATTTAATGAAACCGATTAGAAACATCTTGCCATTAATAATATTGGCTGTATAGTTGCATCCCGGGAGAAATGGGATGTTTCTCTCGGAATGATGGCAGTTTTATTTGGAGGACTTGGATTGTGGATATATTACGGTGTATAAAAAAAGGACTGGATCACATTATCGCAAATTCATTCTCGTTAATAATTAATTTATTGCTCACCATTTTTGCCATTAAATATAAAATATGAGAACCAGTGAGATAGCACTTGCAGGGATAGCAGGAACTACTGCATTTACGCTTTTCAGTTATATAGTATCGCAAACAAAAAAGAAGAACTTTAAAGAGCCGGAATTGCTGGGTGACCTTTTTGTTCCTTCGGAAAAAACGGACAAGAATTTATCAAAACTTTCCGGATGGGGGATCCATTACCTTGCAGGGCTAGGTTTCGCGGCGGCATATTCAATGCTGATCAACAATAAGGTGAAGCCAACACTAATAAACGGAACCATTACTGGTGCGGTATCCGGACTCGCAGCAATTGGAATATGGCATGCCATGCTTACTTTGCATCCCGATCCTCCTAAGAAGCCGAATAAGCAATATTACGGTCACCTATTTCTTGGGCATGTGATCTTCGGTGCCTTTAGCTTCCTGACTTTTGGATCTTTTAATAAAAAAACAGGTAAAAAAAGGAAAGCATTAAATTCGGACGCAATAACCGATTAGCATGCTGGAATCCAAAACTGTTTTCTTTTTTGACGATGATATCACCAGGATATATTCGACTCTGCTTTAAAGAGGCGATGATTCTGTGAATTGCGCATTTGCAAAGCGATGATATCGGTGAGAATTGGAGATCATCATTCTAAAAAGACAGTGGTAGTCGTTATAAAAAAGGGAAAGATGATATCAGCCGGCCTTTTTTAAAAAACCTTTTTTCACTCCATCTTCAAGCATTGGCTCCGCAATATTCCATATCGCAGTTGATCCATCCCTGATGATGAGCTGGGTATTATAAACGTTTGAATAATCAATATCATATTCTTTCCAGGTTCCGCCGTCATTTGAAATATTTTGCAATAAAGGCTCCAGGCGGTCCATCGACTTTGCAAATTTAGCCTCAGCTGTTAGCCCGGCCTCAAATTCTTCCCAAATAGCCAATAGTTCGGCGGATTGATCAGAAGGTAACATGCCAAAGATCCTTTCAGCTGCCTTGCGCTCTTCTTCGGTATTACAATGACTTACCGTTTTATCATAAAGGAAAACATCCCCGGCATCTATCTCAACTATATCATGGATCAATACCATTTTCAACACTTTTAATATATCGATCGGCACATTTGAATGCTCTGCCAATGCAATGGTCATCATAGCAAGATGCCAGCTGTGTTCGGCATCATTCTCCGATCTCGTACTGTTGAAAAGCCTGGTCTTCCGTTGAATATATTTGAGTTTGTCGATCTCGTGAATAAATGCGATCTGTTTCATTAATCTGTCGTCAATCATCATAGGTCAATAATTAGAGTATTAGTTAGAGTCTTAAATAACAAAACGTATTAAATATGTTTTAAGTATTTGGGTGTTCAAATTTGCCGGCATGTATAATTAAATAATTATAATGCCTAATTGAAAGTTGAGTAATTGGCAGATAATTTACGGAGAAGAACGGTATGGAGATTGAATTAGGTATTAGGAAAGATTCTGAGTGGGAAGTATCAGCCTTTCTTCTGGAACAAAAATATTATTGGTTGAATCACTATCCGGGTATTTGTATTCAACCTCATATTTGTCGGATGTTTCTTCATATTTACAAATAACTGCATTTCCTGCAGGTTTGTACTCTGTATCTAATAGTGTAACAGTTTGCCCTGAATAAAATTTCATAAATGGCTGTTTATCATTTCAAATATATTTCTTTGCCAACTGAAGTTCCAGAACGATTCTCCACAGAAAATTATCTGTAATGTGAATATCTTTCAAATTTTAGCTGGGATTTTAGTAACACAATAATTATTCCGTTTTAATGATTAGTTTAGTTAAATAGGCGTCTTTTAAATAATGTTAAGACTTGGCATAAATACTGCTGATTAAAAAAGGATAACCCCTCCCTGGTTAATTAATTTGTTCAAAAATTATAACTAATGGAAAATAATTTTATGTTACATATCCTTCTCATTGATGATGATGAGGATGATAAAGAATTATTCAGGGCTGCATTTAAAGAAGTTGCCCCGGAATCAGTCGTTAGTACTGCTAACTCCATTGATGAGCTTTTGAAGAATATTGATAGCCTGAACTCTGAGTTACCTGATATTATTTTCCTTGATCTTTCGATGCCTAAAATGGATGGATTTGAATGCCTTGACCTGATAAAAAGTATCAATCCATTGAATAATATTCCTGTATTCATTTATTCGACCTCAGTCAATCCAGCACATTTAGAATTGACATATGAAAAAGGAGCCAGTCGATATTTTCAAAAACCAAACTCTTTTGATGGGATAAAAAGTCTGATCACAAGGATGTTGTTGATGGCACCTGAGTCCTATCTTCCACAGACCAAATGGGATGATTTCCTCATGAAGACATCGGCAATGGCCGAAAATTAAATATAATGATATTCCACACAGCATAGCTTTTGTAAGCATTTGAAAGCGGGCTGCCATGGCGGCTCTTACAGGCTGAAGGATACTGTCCAGTACGTGACTGGCCCAGGTTCCTTCAGTTTTTTTATGCTGATTTTATTCTGCTGATTTTTTTATTGAATCAACAGGTTGCCGGGGATCCGGAAAAGCTTGTTCGTCTTTACAGTGATCTTTGCTCCTGGTGAGATCGTTTGTGTAATATTTAATAAACACTCCTGGCCGAGTGGCGGATCAATGAAAATTTCTGAGCATGATGGAAGCACTGCCGGCGGAATAATATTATTGGTCCAGTTAGAAGCAATATTCCAATTACCCGAACCGGTAAATGTATAAGTATTGCTTTGATTTACCGCCATGGTGATGGTGTTCGAAACGGCATTCTTTAATTCATCAACAGTAAACACCATATTCGGCCGCACCGATCCCGTCTTAGAGCCCGAACTTACACTGCATGCTCCTGCGCCTGCGGCATTATCTGCCTGGTAATATGCTGTGGACACGAAATTGGTGCCCGTTTGGAAAGTTTGGTATGCGATCGTACCATATACCTGGTTTGAAAAACAAATGTCTATCACAATATTTGAAGTTCCATTCCATGAAAATGGCGTTGTAAACAAATGGGTATTCAATGAATTTGTTACAGGTGTATAATTTGATGGGCCATAAACTGTAGTAAATGAAGGAGTAAGAAATGTATTTGTGAGGAAGGTTGCAGCTGTATTACCGATCTGGATCCTATAACCGTTAAGCGTAGACGGATCGCCCACAGCACCTGCAACATTAAATCCCAGTGAACTGATCGTACCTGCAGAAAATCCAAGTGCAATTAATTCTGATGCTTTAACAAGATATTGTTGTCTGCCGTTTCCATAATAAGTAGGATAAGCTGCCCCAGAATCACTCCTGATGTCATTTAATGCGGTGCCTGTTCCAAGTGTAGCCTTGTCTGCGCATGTCTCTGTAGCAATAATGTCACAACGGACCGTTTGGCCGTTCGTTAAATTCAAACTGGTAAATGTATTGCTGTTAGAACCCACATTCACGTTATTTACTTTCCATTGATATAAAGGGCTGATACCATTAGAAACCGCTGCTGTGAAGGTTGCGGTACTTCCCGGGCACTGTGGATTTGTTCCTGTTGTGAGTGCTATCGCAACCGTGGGATCTACTGCCGGGTTAACCGTCATTGTTATGCTGTTGGAATTTGCGGGTGTTGCTGAAAGGCAACTTATATTAGAAGTCATTACACAGGTTACTACCTGGCCATTCGTTAAAGATGAAGTCGTGTACGTATTACTGTTAGATCCAACATTTACTCCATTTATTTTCCACTGGAAAACAGGTGCGTCTCCCCCATTGCTACCTGTTGCATTAAAGACATGAACGATACCGGGACATGTGGGGTTTCCTCCTGCTGTAATAGCAATGGAAACTCCTGCTGTTGAATTTGCAGGAAGCATGCTTACTGTTTTTGGTGTAGAGGTTATAGTTGAAGTACCACAACTATAAGAAACTGTAAAAGTACCGGCAGCAGAAACCACGATAGATTGTGTTGTTGCACCGGTTGACCAAAGATAATTTGCCTGGGGACTGGATGTGAGGGTTACAGTTCCACCCGCGCAAAGAACTATTGATCCATTAGCGGAAATCGTGGGTTGTGGATTCTGTTGTGTAAGTGTTATGGGCACAGCTATCCAGTTATTTTCTTCATTGCTTTCAAGAAAATCATTATCCGGATCTGTAATTGAAACTATATAATAATTACCATTACAAACATTCTCTAATGGAATGGGGTCATTTAAGCTTATGCTGTACACATCGTAATTGCCAGGATATATACCCTGGTTCAGGCCACAACCGCTATGAAAACCCAGGTTATTATTTGGTGCGGTGAGGAGTGTATTTCCATTATTGTCTACACATTCTCCCGGGTTTCCGGCGCAAGTGCCCAGGTTGATCAAACAAAAGCTTTGCTTAGTTCCGGTTGCAACAATTGGCCAGGTGCGTGCATCAGGGTTAGATGTTGCCGTACGGAGTGAATAGCTAGCCCAATTATCCACATGAAGGTGGCCATGCTGAGGATGGAAGGTCATTTTACCTGCGATCCTGTCATAATAACTTAGCGTATCCTTTCCCGATACCTTCTGGTATATCCGCTGCTTTACCATATGTTTTATGGGCTCACCACCCGGGCAGATAGTACCGCATGGCACATGCGTTGTTCCACAGAAACAGGAATCTATGCCATAAATGTCAATCGGCCCATACCCAATATTCGGTGTAGCATTGCTTATATATAAAAAACCGGGTTCCTCTAAATGATTCTGGAAAATTTCTTTATAGGAAGATGTCATATCCGGTAACAGGTCACAATTTGAAGCACCTCCAGGGCATATACACGATGCACATAAATAATTACCGACCGGTGCGCCACTGCCACTGCTTGCGATTAATCGAGGCGGATTGTTTGTGAATTCAATACTGCCGCTATGGATTGTTCCGGTATCAGGGCTGGCAATATCCTCAACGATCAAAAGCCACGTGCCATTTGGGTTTTGACCATTGTTGAATGCGCTCACATTCCCCGCAGGAAAAAATAGACCGGAATATGGAGGAAGTGCATTTGTGAACGCAGTGCCATCCATTCCAAGACATGTACCTATAAAATTATTTCCGGAACCGCCAACAGCCTGGATCAAAACCACAGAACTACCGGTTGGTGATACCAGTTTTATAAACAAATCATCGTCATAAGAATGGGTTATATTAAGACAAATATGTGCAATTCCATAATTGGTATCGATTGCAGCAGCAATTCCACTTACAAAAATAGGTATGGTGTCGATCTGGTTGTCAAAAATTGGCTGGTTACCTGTCCAGGTAAAAGTTTGGGATTTTACGGTAACAGAACTGGCAATAAGGATGAAAATTGTAATTATTTTTCTCAAGCGTTAAGTTTTGGGAATTTAAATATAAGTATTTTTTATTGCTTAAGGCTCGGTCTTCCAGTTTCATAAATTCCCCATCAGGATATGTTTCATGTTCAGGTGCGCTGGACAGGTAACCGCATTCAATATCATGAAGCAACTTCATTTTGAACATTCTCTTTGATTATTCTTACATTTATATATGCTTAACCTTCTACTCAAAAATATCCGGCTAAATAAAGAAACAGGATGGTATGAAGCCAGGGAAGCCGGATCTACATTTCAAATAGATGAATCCCTCATTAATGATCTTGTCAATTTTCTCAAAGAAAATAAAGGAATGCTGATCGCTGATTGGCATCGTGGACTAAACAATATTCAAAAAGAGAAGGTTCGTAAAAATTTACTGAGCGGTTCAATCTAACCATTGTTATTCCACTAAAATGTTACTCTCTCAAGGAAGGGATTGTTTTGATCTTACGTCTGCAAAACCAATATTTGCATTACCATTAACTCCTTAAATTTCACCTGCTTGTTCAATACAGTACCGGCTTCGCATGGCTGCTGACAAAATATCTATTAAATATTTTTTGTTCTTAAATATCTAAGCCCTTACATTTGCCGCGGAGAGGTGGCAGAGTGGTCGATTGCGGCGGTCTTGAAAACCGTTGACTGTCAAAGGTCCGGGGGTTCGAATCCCTCCCTCTCCGCTTGGCTTGGAAAATGTTGAGCAAGATTTTCAACTTCCACTGATAATGTTCAGATTACTTAAAAACTCACCTAATTGCACACGATGTTCAGGTGAGTTTTTTATGAGTATCAGTTCGGAAGTCAATCAATTTAGGTTCAATACCTAAAAAACTCTTTCAAGACCAATCTCCGCGAGTTCGAAACCATGTTTTCCGCAGCCATTTTATGATTCAATCCTGAATGTCAAAGTAGAGAAAGCTAAATTCACTGCCTATTCCTCTTATTTTTAATCGTCTGGATATCCGTGTTAGTTATCTTATCAATTGAACATTTAAAAAATTTTATCGCATTTATTATTCGTAATTAATCTGTGTTGTAGAGCAGTTAGATTTTTTGTTTTCTGTATTCAGGACCTTCTGGCTTAAGGATGTACAGCAACAACTACACTAAAACCATTGTTATAGAAGACGGGTAAATCATTGCCATACATGGTTTTTAAAACCTGAAGGAAGTTTTATAATTACTTATTTGTTAACCTTAATAATTCTAACTTTCCAAGTGCCGCAGCATCGTATCTTCACCATTAATATGCTATAGTTATTACTGATCGGCGACACACATGAAAGTTATTATTTTTATTTCCTTTTGTTGGTTTCACATGACAGTTTTTTCACAAGCGCGTGAAAATTTGAAAGTGATCAATAGTGATAAGCTCAACACGTCAGCTAAGCGGATGAAACCGTTGGTGAAGGCGGCGTTATATGCCACTTACGCGGGAATCGGTATATTATCATATACATATTTAGACGACGAGATTCGGGAAAACATACTACTAAGGACGGATAAGAATTTATCATCCCTCTCACATTTTATTGGCTATGCAGGATTAGGTGTTACGCAGGTTGCAATCGTTGTCGCCACAGGCATTACGTCTATTATCGAAAAGAATAACCGTTTGAAAAAGGCAACGATACTGTTGATCGGTAGCCACCTGTTTAACGACTTCGTAACAAACCAAGCTAAAATTACATTTGAACGTCATCGTCCTAATACCTCTGATCCGCCTCATTCATTTGATTGGCGAGGCGGCTCCAGAAAAAATCAATCATTTATTTCTGCTCACACATCAAATGCCTTTTGTACTGCAGCGGTTTTTCAATTATGTTTTCCTGAAAAAAAGTGGGTAGGAATCGTTGGATACACATTGGCAACATTGGTCGGGTTGAGCAGGGTCTATGATAATCAACATTGGATGACAGATGTGATGGCTGGTGCAGTGGTTGGTTGTAGTAGCGCATGGATTATGAACAAACTTTACACTTTGGGAGCTCATAGGTTCTCATTTCTACCAAATGTAAATAATGGTCATTATGGGATAGGTATGATTTGTTCGCTTTAATTCTACTGTATCTGGTTTTATCACTTCTGTAACTAATTATTTTCCTGTGCTTTTTTAAATGTTACAAGTGTATACCCCAGAGTTACAGTTTTAAGGAAAGCGCTGCAGAATCGAAAATTTAGTTCTTAATAGCTCGTGGAATGAGCGTTTTAAAATCAAATCGAGCGTTTTAAGATCAATAGGTAAAGGTAATTCCTGCACCTATTCCCATATCACTATCGTAATGAGTTGAAAAGGAAATATATTTTGTGAGTATGTATCTAAATCCAGCCATGTATTCTTTATCAGTATTAAGCATCCAGTTAAAACGCATGCGAGGTGTAACAGGTATACCTTCCCGTGAAAGCTGGAAGCGCAATTTTCCGTTTCCATCTACACGGAGATCAGCCACCGTTAATGTAGGTAACGTATACGCAACTCCAGCGATTATTGTGCGCCTGTTATCTTTATTGCTTCTCTGACCAAACCAATTTCGTTCTTCGCTGCCAAATATATTTCTTACACTATGGCTTAAATCAAAAAAATTCTTTTGAAACATTCCTTCGGTTTTATAATGATAGTCGAACCCTGTATATGGAAACCACCATTGATTTCTACCAAGGAATCGGCCTACCATTGTTTCACTTTCATAACCATGCATATCATGATATCCAAGATGCCACTGGCTTTTGATCTGCCACCGGGTTTGAGATAACATCAACTCACCATCACTGCCATTGGTTTCTATCCCTACCATTCCCATCAGGTGAAACTTTTTATCATCTGAATTTAATTTTCTACGTGCAAGCGCATCCGGAAGATCAGGATTTGCTGGAGTATTTTCATAGGTGATAACCCTGCCCATTCCACTCATCATATGATAAAGGATGTGGCAATGAAAGAACCAATTGCCCCCGTCTTCACCTGCATAAAATTCAATGGTATCTCTTTCCATAGGCATGATGTCGATGATGTTTTTCATAGGAGCATAATCTCCCTGGCCATTAACCAATCGAAAATCATGACCATGCAAATGCATGGGATGACGCATCATACTGTTATTAAATAATACTATTCTTACTCTTTCTCCTTTTTTAATAAATATCCGATCGCTTTCAGATACTACTTTATTATTCAAACTCCATACATATCGGTTCATGTTACCAGTAAGA
>JBDSDG010000133.1:0-14725 GCA_039920685.1 Ferruginibacter sp. | reverse complement strand
TATCCCTGATGATCTTAGCATCATTACTAATTCCACGGATCGCAAAAAAGAAGAAGAAGATCGTTAACCCCTGTAGCAATGCGCTCAAAGCATACGTTCCCGATGAGAACATTGTGGTCACTTGCCTGTAATATAAAAAGATCAATCCCAACTCGAGCATTATTCCCAGTACAGACAGCCTGATCTGCATCCTGCGATTCTTAAAAAGAAAGAGGATGATCAATGCTAAAAAACCTATGGCGATCGTAAGCATCATAAGGTAATAGTTTTCCATTCCTTTCAATTCATAGGAAGCAGCCCCGCTTGTGGTTGAACCTGTATAAAAAGGCATCTTGAGGCTTAAGAAAGCACTGGCTGATGCGAGCAATAACCAGATCGTTTGCATTCTTTGTATCATATGGGTATTATTTAAGTATGATCAATATATTGAATCATAAATTCGGTTTGTTATATCTAAAATTGCAGGAAACATTTAATTAATGATTGTCACCTACCCTAATTCAGGATACAAGGGAAAATTACCCATCAGTTTACCTACTTCTTCTTTTACTGAGCCTACCACTTTTTCATCATCAATGTTCATTAATACCTTATCAATTAGATCAACAACAGCTTGCATATCTGTTTCCTTCATGCCCCGGGTGGTAACAGCGGGTACACCTACCCGTATACCGCTTGTTATGAACGGGCTCTTATCATCAAAAGGTACAGCGTTCTTATTTAAAGTGATATGTGCCTTATCCAGCGTTTCCTGTGCTTTTTTTCCTGTTATATTTTTATTACGCAGGTCTATCAACATGAGGTGATTATCTGTTCCACCACTTATGATCTGGTAATCTTTTGCAACAAATGCGCTCGCCATTGCCTGGGCATTTGATCTAACCTGTTTAATGTATGTCGTAAACTCATCGGTTAGAATTTCTCCGAATGCCACCGCCTTCGCTGCAATTACATGTTCCAACGGGCCGCCTTGGGTCCCTGGAAATACAGCCATATCAAGCACATTGCTCATCATGCGTAATTTGCCTTTAAGGTCTTTAGCGCCAAAAGTATTTTCTACATCTGTTTTCATAAGGATCACGCCACCGCGTGGGCCACGCAAGGTTTTATGTGTAGTGCTTGTTACAAAATGGCATTGATCAAATGGTGAACTAAGCAATCCTTTCGCAATAAGGCCTGCAGGGTGAGCCATGTCACACAATACAAATGCATTCACTTCATCTGCTACTTTCCTGATCCTTGCATAATCGATGTCCCTGCTATAAGCGGATGCGCCGCAGATAATAAGTTTTGGCCGTTCTTTTCTTGCCTGCTCCTCCAGCATTTCATAATCGATCAGGCCCGTCTCTTTTTTTACCCCATAAAAAAAGGGTTTGTAAAGTTTGCCGGAAAAGTTCACCGGAGATCCGTGGGTAAGATGGCCACCCATGCTCAGGTCCAATCCAAGGATCTTATCTCCTGGTTGAAGTATAGCCAGCATCAATGCGGCATTTGCCTGTGCTCCACTATGAGGCTGAACATTGGCATATTCACAATTAAATATTTGCTTTAAACGATCGATTGCCAATTGCTCAACCTGGTCTACGATCTCACAACCACCATAATATCTTTTGCCAGGGTAACCTTCAGCATATTTATTTGTAAGCGAAGTCCCCATTGCTTGCATAACCTGCAGACTTGTAAAATTTTCACTTGCGATCAGTTCAATGCCGTTCCGTTGCCGTTCAAGTTCTTTGTTTATAAGATCGAAAATGATGTTGTCTTTTTGCATGAGTATTTTTTGTCCGACAAATATAAGTCCCTCAAAATATATATGATGTATGATGTTTGAATTACGATGAACCGAATATTCACCATGACTTGAATATTGTCGCCGATCCAAATATCAAACATCACAGATCATCGATCATAAATCATACATCATCAATACTTTAAAGATTAGCTAAACAACTGTAATAATGTGTTCTTTTTACACAAAATTTACTACTTTCACCTGCCCAAAGAATGAATAGAGAAAATTGTAAACTAAATACACCGTTTGGGAACGGAATGGGCTCATACATGAAGGCGATAATTCCAGTTGCAGGCGTTGGCACAAAGCTCCGTCCACATACATACACACAGCCGAAAGCGTTGATCCCCTTAGCCGGAAAAACGATACTAAGCATTACAATTGATCAATTGCGTGATGCTGGCATAACTGATTTCATTTTTATCATTGGTTACCTCGGAGAAAAGATCCAGGATTACGTGACCCAATATTATCCAAAACTCAATTGTCATTTTGTAACGCAAAGCGACAGGCATGGCACCGGGCATGCAATTGAACTCACAAAAGAACTAGTTGGTAAAGAAGAAATTCTGGTTGTGCTTGGAGATACCATTGCTGAATACGACGTAAAAGAAATTGCTGATTCTCCATATTCAATGCTAGGTATAAAAAAAGTGGATGATCCAAGGAATTTCGGTGTAGCAGAAATTGATGAGGACGGATTTATCAGCAGGGTAGTTGAAAAACCAGCGATCCCAAAAAGCAATATGGCATTGGTGGGCGTTTATAAGATCAAGGAAACGGAATTTTTATTTTCATGTATCTCAAAGATCAGCGAAACTAAGACCACCTACCAGGAATTTAGCCTTACTGATGCGTTGGACTGTATGATACAGCAAGGTGTGAAGTTTAAACCATTTCGTGTTTCCAATTGGTTTGA
Organism: Ferruginibacter sp.; assembly: GCA_039920685.1. Lineage (GTDB taxonomy): Bacteria > Bacteroidota > Bacteroidia > Chitinophagales > Chitinophagaceae > Ferruginibacter. The sequence continues at coordinate 12,014 of JBDSDG010000133.1, read as the reverse complement.
TTGTGGTAAAAAAGAATCATTGCTCCAATCAAACGCGATCCTTCTCAAGAAGTTTGGTGTTAACATAAAAGAACCAAACGATTTTGAAAACACGATCATTGTACCACCGGTAAGTATCGGCGAAGGATGCAAGATCAAAAATTCAGTTATCGGTCCCAATGTTGCAATTGGTGAACATTCTACACTTAACAGGGCGATCGTTAAAGATTCAATCATCGGAGCTTATAGTAATTTGCTTGAGATCGTTTTAAACAATTCTCTTATCGGTAGTGATGCGGAAGTAAAGGGTGTAAGTCGTAACCTGAATATAGGTGATAATACAGCTATTGATCTTGGTGGGGGTAATAAATAACATGTTTTATTTTCAGACCTGCTAAACCTCATCAGGCCGTGCTCTTGCAGCGCAAATAGTACAACAATTTTATTCAGGGATACACAATAGCCTTCATCAAGCTCAGGCTGACAATGATTTATAAAGCTAGAACAAGGGATCGCACATGTGTATATGTTCATAATTTTTTCTCTCCCCTACAACAGTTTGTTTTTAATTTGAACAGCCATATGTATCAAAATAATATTACCAGTCTCTTTAATATCGATATTCCTTTGGTGCAGGCGGGAATGATCTGGGCCAGTGGATGGCGATTGGCCAGTGCCGTTAGCAATGCCGGTGGATTGGGATTGATCGGCAGCGGCAGCATGTATCCCGGCGTACTTAAGGAAAATATACAAAAGTGCAAGCTTGCTACAGGTAAACCATTCGGCGTAAATGTTCCATTACTTTACCCTGATATTAATAAGCATATCCAGATCATCATTGATGAAAAAGTACCAATTGTCTTCACATCTGCAGGAAATCCAAAAACCTATACTGGTATCTTAAAGCAACATAATGTAATTGTTGTTCATGTTGTAAGCAGTAGCAAATTTGCCATCAAGGCGCAGGAAGCCGGATGTGATGCAGTGGTTGCGGAAGGATTTGAAGCAGGTGGACATAACGGTAGGGAAGAAACGACCAGCTTTGTTTTGATACCTGCCGTGAGCAGCGCAGTTACCATCCCGGTTATTGCAGCAGGAGGTATAGCTACCGGGCGCCAAATGCTTGCTGCAATGATCCTGGGGGCTTCCGGGGTGCAGGTTGGGAGCCGTTTTGTGGCTACCAATGAGGCGTCAAGCCATATTAATTTTAAAAATGCAATAGTTAATTCAAAGGAAGGCGATACAGTTCTTACAATGAAACAGTTAACGCCGGTAAGGCTACTAAAAAATAAATTTTATGATCATGTGAAGCAAGCGGAAGCCAATTGTGCGCCTGTTAATGAACTGTCGGCATTGCTGGGAAAAGGAAGAGCAAAAAAAGGAATGTTTGAAGGCGACCTGGAGGAAGGTGAATTAGAGATCGGCCAGGTAAGTGCTTTGATCAATAAAATTCAGCCAGCAGCCGACATCGTTACTGAGATCTGGAATGATTACTTAGCCCTATCAAAAAGCCTACCCGGATAATTATATTATATTTGCGCAATTCAATTTTTGAAAACAACCCCATTATAAAGATGCAACGACCATTAAGCACGTTCATATCTAAATATATCTTTTTTCTTCTTTTGATTTTTTGCTCGCTTTCTGTTTACTGCCAGCCACCGGTAATTCCTCAGAATCCTAATGAGATCCTGCCTAACCAGATCGATCCAAAAAATTTATCACAAACGCAGCTTTCATCATTGTTAAGTGACAAGAACAGGGAGAATACGGGGAAAGATAAAAATGCTACACTCAGGAATACAAAGATAGATAAGGATAGCCTGATAAAAGATAATATCAAGGCTACTTCCTACAGGCCCGACCAAACTTATGGTTCCGACGTTTTCAGAGGTGCGGCAAGCATAGACATATCTGAACTTTCAACTCCACCATTAGATTACCCCATCGGCGTTGGTGATCATATCATAGTGGCATTGTGGGGTGCAGCGGAATTCCAGGAGAGTTATGTGGTTGCAAGGGATGGTGCGATATTCCCCCAGGGACTTGGAAAGATCCAGGTACAGGGTTTGACCTTTGATAATGTTCGCTCTATCATTTATTCAAGATTTAAAAGTGTTGTGCCGGGCGGAACGAATATTTCGATTTCGTTAGGTCAGCCAAGGACAATCAATGTAAATGTTGTTGGGGAGGTTGTCATGGCCGGTCCAATTACCTTATCTGCCTTTTCAAATGCCTTCAATGCGGTAGCACAGGCAGGAGGAGTTACTCAATTTGGTAATCTACGCAATATAACGATCAAGCGCAGCGGCCGGATAATAGAACAAATCGATGTTTACAAATACCTGAACACAGGAGATTTTGGAAAGCATATGTATTTACAGAATAATGATTTTGTGATCGTTGGTTTTGTTGAAAAGAAAGTACTTGCAACCGGACAGTTCAAAAGGCCGATGTATTACCAGCTACGTAAAGATGAAGGTGTAAAGGCATTGTTGCTATACAGCGGAGGCTTAAATGCTGATGGACTTGCGTCAGGAATGAAAGTTCTTAGAACTGAAAATGAAAAACAAGTACAGAAAGATGTGAATGCAAATGCGATATTAAAAATTGATGGACAGGATTTTCAATTATTTGATGGTGATATTATTAAGGTAGACCTGATAAAGCCAGGTATTTCAAATAAGGTTGAGATCAGGGGGGAGATAACGTATCCGGATGCATATGAATTGCGTCCCGGTGACAGGTTATTTGACCTGATCAACAGGGCAGGTGGTGTAACAAGGAATACATATTTACCCCGGGCATACATTTTTCGTGGAGCCGGTGATTCTACCAATTTGAAAACAGACCGTCTTGAAATCAATTTAACCGAGATCAACACAAACAATATTAAGAGCTTTGATAATGTTGAATTGTTGGCAAATGATGTTGTTCAATTATTCTCTCAAAGCGAGTTCGGCGAACAACAATACGTAGAAATATTTGGTGAGGTGAGAAGAGAAGGCAGAGTAAAAAAATATGGTGGGATGAGTTTACAGGACCTGTTGTATTTGTCCGGAGGTATCAAGCCTTCCGCAGAATATGGCCGGCTTGAAATTTCTAGTATAGTAGATATGGATTCTGCACAGGAAGGTTTAAAACCTACCAGGACGATTGTAAAATCATATGCCATCAAACCGAACCTCCAATTAGATACTGCAGCTACTGCAATTATACTTAAACCGTATGACCAGATATTTGTGAGGAAAAATCCAACATTTGAATTTCAACAAAACATTGAGATACGTGGTCTTGTTAAATACCCGGGATTTTATCCAAGGTTAAATAAATACGAACGTCTCTCTTCATTTATTGAAAGATCCGGTGGGTTACAGGAAAATGCAAATGTTGAAGGTGCCATTTTATTCCGCAATAAAACAGACCAATTCAGGGAAAGGGCAGTTGAAAAGCCAAAACTTGATTCAAATGGGAATGTTATCAGGGATAGTCTTTCAGTAAATTTAAAAACCCTTGACGAGCCAGTGAGCATTGATCTTTACAAGGCTATCAAATACAAGAATTCTAAGCATGATATCATACTCCAGGAAAGAGATGTTGTGTTTGTTCCTGAAATAAATCCCTTTGTGAGTATAACCGGAACTGTTCAGTCCCCATTAAAGATCACATTTGATAAAGAACATACCCACCTTCAATATTACATTGATAAGGCGGGCGGATATGGTATACGGCCCTGGAGGAAAAGGATATTTGTAACATATGCAAATGGTAAGAGTCGAAGGACCAAAAGCTTCATCTTCATGCATTTTTATCCAAAGGTGCACGAAGGATCGATCGTAACTGTTCCCGTGAGGCCTGAAGGAACGGAAATCTCAGACCTTACGAAATCAGTGATCGTTGCTGCGATCCCAGTTGTGTTGACGGGGATCATCTTCAGATATTTAAAGTAAAATTCATTCTGTGAATACGAACGAACTTATAAAAAAAATATTTTTAAGGATAGGAAGGTTCAAATATCTTATCCTGATATCAGGGATCTTATTGGGTATTCTCGGATACCTGTATGCTAAAAATATTAAAGCCATTTATACAGGAAGATGTTCGTTGTTCCCTCTTACCGCATCTTCTGATAATTCAGCATCAACCAATGCACTGAGCAGTATACTTGGCTTATCCGAATCTCCGAAAAGCTTCAGCCAGGAAGCCTCGATCAATATAGTAGAACTTGCACTCAGTCGCAATACACGGGAAGCAGTTGCGGCGGAAAGATTACCGGAATTTGGAAATAAGCCGATCGCACAAATACTTATTGATAATTTTAATAAAAACAAGTCATATTTCGAGACCGCTATTAGTATGCCCAAAACGGAGCCTGCATTATTAGCTTTAGGTGGCGACCTTTTAAAAGGGGGTATTGCAGCAAAGATCAATAAGAATGGGATCCTTGAAATAAATTATAGCAATACCAATAAGGAACTGGTGTCTCCTATCAGTTATACATTCATCGATAAGATATCAGCATTTTACAAAGACCTCAAGATACAGAAGGCGAGGCTTGATTATAATTTCACCATACAAAAAATAGATTCTTTGGATCGTGTGCTTAAAACGTTTGATAGAAGAGCGATACAATTATCTAATACCACATTATTCGTTCCGGCAGAAAGAATTGAATACAGCATTCCAAAAGAAAACCTTTCTGACCAAAAAGAATGGGTTACAAGACAACGTGATGCATCTGCAAGCAACAGGGAGGAAGCGCTTTGGCGCTTGCAAAAAGTAACGCCAATCATTGCAACGCTTGACAGGCCTGATCCGCCTTTCGAAGTAAAAAAATCGTCATCTGTATTATATGGAGGTATTGGCTTCTTTCTTGGTTGCCTGCTGGCTATATTTTTATCAGTAGCCGGAATACTTTACGGGTTCCTCAAGCTAGAGATCAATAAGGCGATATTTGGTACACCTCCTTCAGTAGAAACTAATAGCACTGCTGCTTTATGATCTCCTGAAACCCCATTTCATCATCTCTTTCCAGCTTGGCTTCTTACCATACATCAGTATACCTGTCCGGTAGATCTTTGCCGTGATCCAGGTGAATAATAAAAAACAACCGATCAGCAATATAACTGATACTGCCATTTGCCACATCGGTATTTCATAAGTGATCCTTCCCATCATAACGATCGGGGAGGTCAATGGAAATAAACTTCCAAAAACGGCAAGGTTGCTGTTGGGTTCATTGATAGCCTTTGTCATAATTACAAATCCAAGAATAATAGGCATTAATATAGGAAAGACCAATTGTTGTGCTTCCTGCTGGTCTTCACTTACTACGCTTCCGATCGCGGCAAATAAAGAAGCATAGGTAAGATAGCCTCCGATAAAATAAAATAAGAATGATACAGCGATCTTTAATAAAGGAAGAGATGATAGGCCCTGTGCGATATTTGCAGCCATTGAAGCAGTGGCCGGATTGTTTGCTGTTGCATTCACCTGGTTGAGCATATCCGGGAAAATAAGGGGTAAGGCAAATTGCATCATGAACATCAACACGATCCATATTGCAAATTGTGTCAGGCCTACCGCACCAATTCCTAATATTTTTCCCATCATCAGCTGAAATGGCTTCACAGAGCTTACAACCACTTCCGCAATGCGGTTTGTTTTTTCCTCTGTTACACCACGCATTACCTGTGTTCCGTAAATGATCATCATCATATATATCAATATTCCGCAAGCGAACGACACGGCATAGGCAATGCCTGCCATACTTTTTTTACCACCTTCTTTTGTATCGATCGTATTCCCCAGTGAAATATCAGAAGCGATGGTTTGATATTTTGCAGGATCAATTCCCTGGGCCATCAGTCTTTTGTCTTCTATTGCTTTGTTGATGATACGTTCTAAAGTGGAAGTTGTATTGAGGCTTGCCGATGACTGGCTATGCAAAACAAAATGCTCAGGCTTATCAATAGCAAATGCAGGAATGTATAGAAAGGCATTATAACCACGTCCTTTATATTTTTCAATAAAAGTTTTTTCAGTTTCGCCAGGTATAAATGTAAAAGTGAGGGATTTATCCTTGTTGTCGATTTTACCGTTAAACAAGGCACCGTCATCGATCACTGCAATAGATTGTTTATCCGAATCACCTTTTACCGCAATTGCTATGATGGCAGCATAGAAGCCGATAATGATCAACGGGACAAGGATCGTTGTGATTAAGAACGATTTTTTCTTTACACGGGTAAAATATTCTCTCCCGATGATCAATCCAACTTTATTCATATAATATTAATTAAAGAGTTCTGTTATTATTTCCAGAATTATTCCCAACTTTTTTATCCAGCTTAAATGTATAAACTGATGTCAGGCTAAGCTTGTCAAAGCGGGTAATGTGTAACTTCAAAATTAAAAATTAAATTCATGATCCGCCTTCGACAAGCTCAGGTGACAATCTTAGTTGTGTCAGGCAACAAGCTCACAATTCCAGCGCTGGCAAACTGTTGTATCATCTTACCTCCTGGAATGCTCTTGCTGTTGCGGTGCCTTCTACCAGTTTGATAAAAATATCGTTTAACGAAGGTAAAACCTCATTGAATGAATGTATGTTTACTCCTTTGCTGATAAAATACTGCAGCACATCATTTGAAGTGGTTCCTTCATTTAGTTTCAGTAAAATTTTGTCTGGCTGGTGTTTTACAACTTCAAAAATATGGGTCATCAATTGTTCGGGTAGTACATTGCCGCCCAGGTGATAAATGTTATCCTTAAATTCCTGCTTTACATTTTGAACCGTTCCGTCAAGGATCTTTTTTCCTTTGTTTACAAGAACAATATGATCACAGATCTCTTCAACCTGCTCCATGCGATGCGTACTAAATATAATGGTGCTGCCACTTTTTGCCATATTAAAGATCTCATCCTTTATAAGGTTTGCGTTCACTGGATCTAGTCCGCTGAAAGGCTCATCCAGGATTACCAATTTCGGATTATGCAGAACAGTTGTTACAAATTGCAGCTTTTGGCTCATTCCTTTACTCAGGTCTTCCACCTTTTTATTCCACCAGCTTTCCATCTCAAATTTTACGAACCATTTTTTAATGCTTGTCATCGCATCCGCTTTACTCATTCCTTTTAACCTTGCCAGGTATATCGCCTGTTCGCCTATTTTCATTTTTTTATAAAGGCCTCTCTCTTCTGGCATATAGCCAATATTCATGGCGTCATCCAAAGCATTGAATTTTTTTCCATCAAACATGATCTGCCCGCTATCCGGGTAGAATATACCTGTTATCATTCGAAGCAAAGTCGTTTTCCCGGCACCATTTGGACCGAGCAAGCCAAAGATCCCTCCCTGCTGAATATTCATGCTGATATCATCAACAGCTTTTTGTGTAGCAAAATATTTCTTGATGTTTTGAAGCTCTAATAAATTCATATGGGGGTTATAAGTTCGTAAAATTAGGTAGTTTGGAAACACCCGTAAAAATAATATATAAATGGAAGCATGTTATTTATGCAAAAGTTTTTCAATGATCTTGCTTGCAACATTTTCTCCATCCATTGCAGCACTAACAATTCCACCTGCATAACCTGCTCCCTCTCCGCATGGATAAAGATTTTGCAATTGCGGATGGCTTAATTTTTCGGTGTCCCTTGGGATCCTTACCGGACTGGAGGTGCGGCTTTCGGTTGCCACTACCACAGCTTCATTGGTAAAAAATCCTTTCATATTCTTGCCAAATGAAATAAAACCTTTAGACAGCGTATCATATATAAATGACGGAAGCACCTGGTCAAGCATTGAACTATTTAATCCGGGCAGGTAAGAGTTTACTGGCAGAGAGGAAGAAATGGTACGAGTGGTAAAGTCAACCATTCTTAAAGCAGGTGCCACAAAATTTCCTCCTCCCGCATCATAGGCTTTTTGTTCAATTAGTTTTTGAAATTCCATAAAGATGAGCGGATCATTTTCTTTTAGGTGCAAATGCTTTGTTTCCCTGACAGCATCAGCTAGTGAAACCTGTACCACCATTCCGCTATTGGCAAAAGCATTGTTTCTTTTTGAGGGGCTCCATCCATTTACAACCAATTGCCCGGTATCAGTTGCAGCAGGCGCAATAATTCCCCCGGGACACATACAAAAGGAAAATACACCTTTATCATTTACCTGTTCCACCACGCTATAAGATGCAGGAGGCAATATTTCATCCCGGCTGATGCAATGGTATTGTATGTTGTCTATTAATGATTGTGGATGTTCGATCCTTACACCAAGCGCAAACGGCTTAGGTTCAATGAAAATGTTATTTTCATCAAGCAATTTAAATACATCTCTTGCAGAATGTCCTGTTGCTAATATATATGTATCTGCTGTAAAATTATCTTTATCTGATGTTTCAACATAACTGATCAATCCTTTATCAATTTTAAAAGCTGTTACTTTTTTTTCGAATAAAAGTTTGCCACCATGATCGCATATTACCTGTCTCATTGCCGTTATAAGCTGCGGCAGTTTATTTGTTCCTATATGAGGATGCGCATCGTATAAAATATTTTCAGGCGCACCAAATTGGACAAAGAGATTTAATATCCTCTTGATATCTCCTCTTTTATTGCTGCGTGTATACAATTTACCATCACTGTAAGTACCTGCTCCACCTTCTCCAAAGCAATAATTACTTTCGGGATTTACAATACCTTCGCGGTTAAGTTTTGCAAGGTCGCGGCGCCGTGCTTTTACATCCTTCCCTCTTTCAAGAATGACAGGCTTTATTCCTGCTTCCAGCAATTTAAGTGCGGCAAATAATCCTGCGGGTCCGGCACCTATGATCAGTACAGACCTTTGTGAATTAGATACATCTTTAAATGTGAAATGTTTTGGCTGACTTTCGTGAAATGGCTCACCAACGAATGCATTTACGGTGAGATTGATCAGGATATTCTTGCCTCTTGCATCAATGGACCTTTTCAAAATTTGGTACCCGGAAATTTCGGTGATCTTCCTGCCGGTAGATTGCGCTATCTTTTTTTTTATAGCAATATTATCAGAAGCATCTGAAGGCGATAGCTTTAAGGAGATATGTTGTTGCATGTGTCAGGAAGTTATCCTAAAAGCAATTTGTCAGGTCAAAGTTCTAAAGGATACATAGGTTCTAAAGGTTGTAAGGTTCCATAGGTTTCAAACGTTCAATGATATAACTATAACAACTGTATTACCTCTTGAACTTTTAAACATCTTGAACCTTTGTAACCTCTTAAACCTTTGTAACCTCTTGAACCTTTGTAACCTCTCTTCAACTTACACTAAAAAGGCAGATCATCAACTGCATCTGGTGCTGTAGAAGAAAATGTATCAAGTGGTTCCAGGTAATCATTATCCGGGCCCCCTTGTGAGTTTGCCTGTAGAAGCTGTTCTATTCTCCAGGCATCAAGGTTTGTTATATAGTTTGTCTTACCATCCTTTTCCCACTTACTTCCTTTGATATTGAAATACACTTTCACCTCTTCTCCTGTATTCACTTTGTCAACTATAGCAGTACGATCCTGCACACATTGGAACTTCACATAATTGACGATGTTCCTGCCGCTGATCTCTTCTGATTTTTCTACGACAAATTCCCTTGTTTTGAAAGACTCGGTACGTTGAACAATATCATATTTTGCTATCAGTTTGCCTGTAAGTTCATACCCCATATAAATAAATTTTGAGGATCAAATGTAGCCCTAATTGATGATAAAAGACGGAAGTGATTTTTAATATTTGTTTATAATAAAAATACCTGTATTTTGAGAGCCGGTTCCAGAATGTCTTTAATGTACATGTGAATAAAGCAAGCATCAGTTTTTTGTTTTTTACTACATGATATTACATCCTTGCACTACAGAATAAACCAGGCCTGTACTGAAATTCCAACAAAATAAATTTTTATTTTTTAAAAAACTACATACTGTAGTTCTTCTGTAAAAAACAATGGAATAAAAAATTTTTTTTTCAACAAATAATTTTTGATATTCGCTGTCCCGCTAAAAAATTTTTTTATAAGAAAAATAATTTCATTTTTTGGCACTTTCCCGAAAAAACAATAACTCAACATAAATTGCTTAAGGTATAATGGAGAAAGCTTTTGAAAAAGTATGGACTAATTGTTTAGAGATCATAAAGGATATTGTAGAATGGCAACATTTTAAAACATGGTTTGAACCGATCCTGCCCGTAGAATTAAAAGAAAAGATATTAACCATCCAGGTGCCTAGTCAATTTTTTTATGAGTACCTTGAAGAGCATTATGTATTGCTTCTGGCCAAAACACTGAAGCGGGAATTAGGCAAAGAAGCAAGGCTCGAATACAGGATCATGGTTGATAGCGGTAACAGTAAAAACAAACCGCTTACGATGGATGTTCCAGGTAATGGATACAAATCATATTCAAACAACGAAATGGATTTTCCGCTCGTAATAAACAATCCGGTTAAGAACCCATTTGTAATTCCTGGTCTTAAGAAGATGCAGATCGATCCGCAGCTTAATCATGCATATACTTTTGATTCCTATATAGAAGGCGATTGCAATAGGGTAGCAAGGCGTGCCGGTAAGACGGTTGCAGAAAAGCCCGGTACTACTTCATTTAATCCATTGGTGATATATGGTGGTGTTGGATTAGGTAAGACCCATCTTGCCCAGGCGATCGGTAATGAAGTTAAGAGGCTACACAACAATAAGGTTGTATTATATGTAAGCTCTGAAAAATTCATCAATCAATTCATTGATCATGGACGAAATAACGCGATCAATGACTTCATACATTTTTACCAGCTCATTGATGTTCTTATAATAGATGATGTCCAGTTCTTTAACCGGGCAGAAAAATCACAGGACGCATTCTTCTCCATATTCAATCATTTGCATCAAAGCGGCAAGCAATTGATCCTGACAAGTGATAAATCTCCGAAGGATCTGGAAGGTGTACAGGAAAGGCTTTTAAGCCGTTTTCGCTGGGGACTAAGTGCAGATCTGCAGGTGCCCGATTATGATACTAAGATCGAAATTCTAGAGAAGAAAATGAAAAGTGATGGACTTGAAATGCCTCGCGAAGTAGTTAAGTATATAGCATATAATATCAATAGCAATGTGCGTGAATTAGAAGGCGCATTGATATCTTTATTGGCACAATCTTCGCTGAATAAAAGAGAAATTGATCTTGAATTGGCAAAAAAAGTACTAAGGAATTTTGTGAAATCTTCCAGCAAAGAGATCACGATCGATGCTATTCAAAAAATGGTGTGTGAGTATTTCGATGTTCCTTACGACAAGTTATTACAAAAAACCCGCAAGCGCGAAATTGTACAGGCACGGCAGATAACAATGTTCTTATCAAAGGCCTTTACAAAGAATTCACTGAAGACCATAGGTGAACATTTTGGTGGTAGAGACCATACAACTGTAATTCATAGTTGCCAGACCGTAAAGGATCTTATGGATACTGATAATCTTTTTAAGGAAAGTGTTCTCGAACTACAGCAGAAAGTTCAGTTAGCAGCAATGTAACTATTTAACCATATATTATAATTGATCCAAATCCTGCGATTTGGATTTTTTATTATGCTTATGGATCCCTGAACTTACTAAGCAATTCCTATGTGATGAGTTTTTATAATTGTTTTGGGTGGTATGAAATGGAATTGTATTTTTGCTGCCCCTTAAATAAGGGCAGGTTAAATAGGAGAGGTGCCTGAGTGGCCGAAAGGAACGGTTTGCTAAATCGTCGTACGGGTTAAACTGTACCGTGGGTTCGACTCCCACCCTCTCCGCATAAGTTCTTCCCAAATGTATTTGTGTTCGGGGCGTAGCGTAGCCCGGTTATCGCGCCTGGTTTGGGACCAGGAGGTCGCAAGTTCGAATCTTGCCGCCCCGACAATTTAACCTTACTAAATTTATTTTAGTAAGGTTTTTTATTGCCTGTAAGTGAGTATGGATAAGGGTTAGGGGTAATTTACTGTTTTCATAATTTATCCTCAATAACTCCCTAAAA
>JBDSDG010000132.1:0-2943 GCA_039920685.1 Ferruginibacter sp. | reverse complement strand
AAAGGGGATGTAAGCATTCATATAAATGCTCCCGTGTCGCAAGTTTGGGAAGCCCTGACAACCCCCGAGATCATCAAACAATATTTTTTTGGCACCGATACCATTACAGATTGGAAAGTAGGAAATCCAATTCGGTTTACGGGTGAATGGGAGGGTAAGAAGTATGAGGATAAGGGAACCATTTTGATCAATGATCCTGAAACACAATTAAGCTTTGATTACTGGAGCTCAATGTCTGGTACCGAGGATATCCCTGAAAATTATCTTACCATCACCTATGACCTAGTTAACACAGGAAATGGAACTGATCTTTCGGTAACACAGGAGAATATACCCGATCAAACATCAAAAGAACACTCTGCACAGAATTGGAAAAAAGTGCTTGAAGGCCTGAAAAATTTATTAGAGCACAAACAAACCCCAGGTGAATAGCACAAGTGATTAAACAGTTTTACAAATACATTAAGTTTTTTTCGGCTTCATGGTACAGTATTTGTTAATCGCCTTTTATGAAAAGAAAAAACTTTATTCCTGCAATTTTATTTTGTTGCCTTTCGATGACAGCATCTTTTAGTTTGATGGCCCAAAAAAGCCTCCGTTCTTCCGATAATATTTTCACAAAGGGAAGTGTGACTGCTAACCTCGGTGTTGGGGTGGGAAATAATTACAATGATTCAAAAAGTGCCTTTGGTACTAAAGCCGCTCTTGAATTTGGTGTGTGGCCTGCAGGTCCCGGCGTTATTTCTGTAGGGCTTGAGATTGGGGGAACATTTTCAAGTCAAAGTAATTTTGATGACCGCAATGATTTCAGATCACGTGCGGTAATAATTGCAGGAAGGTCTGCATGGCATAGTGGTTGGAATGTTCGGAACCTTGATACGTATGCAGGCGTTTCAGCAGGTGTCGGATTTCGAAATCATGATTACAATTATAGAGGAGATCATTACCAGAACGATGATGTTATTCCCGTCTTTGGAGTTTTTGCCGGTGCTTCCTATTTTTTCACTCCGGGTTTTGGAGTTAATATAGAAGCCGGACATGATATTACTTCTTTACAAGCTGGTGTAATATTTAAATTACGGTAACCGAAATTTGGATAGATGGCCGGGAAGTGGTGAAAATTTTGCCGCTTTCCGTCTATTAAAATTTTACGTAGTACTTAATGCCATTGATGAATTGTTGCTGAGTCCCGGACTTCAACATGCCTGCATATTCCCTTCTTTCATTAGATGTATAATACGTGAAGGTGGCCCTGTCAATACTTTTTATTCTTCCTATAATTGCTTTATCATCATAAGTTGCATAATAAGTAAGTGTGGTTGTTCCTATATTTCTCAATTTTCCGCGGAACGCTTCATTGTCAAAAGTTGTATACCATCCGAACCCTAATGAACCAACTGTCTTAATAATTCCTCCCAGAGATTCATTCTCATTTTTAGAAAAATATTCAAAGATGGTTGTACCAATGCTTCGCACCTTACCACGCATTTCTTCTCTATCATAAGTACCATAGTAAGTGATCGCTGTCATTCCGATGTATTTTACTTTTCCGCGGAATGCTTCATTATCCGTATTTGAATAATATTCCACTCTTCCTAAGTATTTTTCAAGCCTGGTAAGGGTCTGGTTCCTGTCTGAATAAACTTCGCTTCCCCATTCCGTGATATTGCCATCCTTTGTCATATTCAGGGTGATACCATTATCAATATTAAAGGAAAACATTTCCACCTGTCCATCCCTGGTGAGGGTCACTTTTGCAATTTTTTGAGCAAACCCGCTTACCATTAAAAAAGCAAGTGCAAAAAAGGCGAATATTTTTTTCATGATGCAGCTATTATATTTTTTAAACTTACCGGCTCCCGGATTGGGCAACAATGAAGTTATACATAAAAAGGGTAAAATGGAAATGCAGCCTGTTAATGTAATTATTCATGATTAAAAGTAATAATTTGCCATACTCTCATAGGAACCAGAACCCTGTCAAATGAAAATATTTACCTTTCTTCCCCTTTTTTTAATGAGCTGTATCTGTTTATCTCAATCAAAAAAATTTAGTCCTGGATATTTTGTTAACCAGTCAGGAGATACCGTTAAGGGTTTCCTGTTACTTTCAAATCCAAACCAGCTTATCTCTTTTAAATTTAAGAATGAGAGCAGTGCAAATAATATCAAAAGCGTTTCATTTGATAGCTGTAGGTCCCTGGCAGTTAATAAGGAATATTTTGTTAATTGGACCGGAACAAGGGGAATGGCTTATGTAGACAATATTGACCTGGAGGTAATAAATGCGGATGTAAAACAAACGGGGAAAATACCTCTTAAATTATTGTATAAAGGAATTAAATTTTCACTTTACATCTACCAGGATAAGCTTAATCATTTTTTCATGGAACAAAATAATGTGATCACCGAATTAGCCATTTCTTATTCATTCCTCACTGATTGGGAAAAGAAATTTTATGTTGTCAATCCGCCAACATACCTCGTGACGCCAACATACCGGTTACAAATTATCTCGGCAATGGGAGGAACATTGAGAAGAAAGCAACGGCTTTTGATCGAAAGCACAGATTTGGAAATAAGACCTATGGTAAAACTTTTCAAGGCATTGAATAAAAATTGATCTGGTTTCTTTCCTGACACCGAATTAACAACTTGAAGTGCTAAAATACTAATGCGATATTGCTTAACTTTGCAGCCTAAATTATAATATGAAAGAAGTTTATATCATTTCTGCAGTGCGTACGCCCATCGGTAGTTTTGGAGGCTCCCTGAAAGGCTTTTCTGCAACACAACTTGGTGGTATTGCGATAAAAGGAGCGATTGAAAAAGCAGGGATTAAACCAGGACAGGTTGATGATGTTTTAATGGGAGCTGTGATCCAGGCTAACATGGGACAGGCTCCTGCAAGGCAGGCTGCGAAATTTGCAGGCTTGCCAAACG
>JBDSDG010000131.1:0-2735 GCA_039920685.1 Ferruginibacter sp. | reverse complement strand
CGGCAACCTGGTTGCAAAGGGAAGTAAATGGTATGGGGTTACCAATGATGGAGGATCCAATGACGCAGGAGTAATTTTTGAATGGGATCAGTCGACCAATGTATACACAAAAAAAGCAGATCTGAACCTGGTCAATGGATCAAAGCCTTTTGCCAGCATGGAATTATGCAATGGTAAATTTTATGGAACTTGTGGAGAAGGAGGAAATAACAATGAAGGTGTATTATTTGAATGGGATCCTTCATCCAATATTTATACTAAGAAAATAGACCTTTCCTGGGAGAATGGTAGAAAAGCATATGGCAGTATGGTTTTACACAATGGCAAATTATATGGCATGACCTATGAAGGTGGCGACAATGGCGGAGGAGTGATCTATGAATATGATCCTGCAGGCAATACTTTCCTGAAAAAATATAGTTTTAATGCTCCAACGGGATTCCGTCCCACCGGGGAAATGGTCCTTGTAAATGGTAAATTTTATGGGGTCACTTATAAAGGTGGCAGTAATAATGCGGGAGTGATTTTTGAATGGGATCCGGTTACCAGTATTTATACAAAAAAGTATGATATGGTTGCTGCAAACGGTTCATTGCCTGCAGGAAGCCTCAGCCTTGCTAACGGTAAGCTTTACGGGCAGACATCTGCAGGAGGCACAGGCAACTGGGGAGTGATCTTTCAATGGGATCCCGTAACCAATGTGTATGCTAAAAAATATGACTTTACCAGTTCCATAGATGGAAACCGGCCTTACAGCACGATGGTTTATAACAGCGGAAAATTTTATGGTACCACAAAATACGGAGGAGCAAATTTCCTTGGAGTTTTGTTTCAATGGGATCCTGTAAACAATGTGTATGTAAAGAAAAAAGATCTTTCAGGAACAACCAATGGCTCATTTCCTGGTGTGATGAGCGATGTCGTGAAAATGGCAGCACCTGTTGCAAAAGGTTTTATAAACAGTTGTACGATCCTTCCTGCAGTTACAATAAATAATAGCAATAACAATACATGGGTACCGGTGATTGATAATAACGGTGATGCGGTTGCAGAGATAAAAGCAAACGGAAATAACCTCGGGTTGGTAACTGCCTCCATGTATAACAATACCGGAAATGTTAGAGAGGATGGTTTTAAAAGATTATACCTTGACAGGAATATAACGCTAACTCCCACTCTTCAACCTACGAGTCCAATTGAAGTAAGGCTATACATCCGGAATTCCGAATACCTGGCAATGAAAAATTCAACAAATTCTGTTGGACAATCATCTAACATCAACAACATTAGTGACCTTGGAGTATTCAGGAATGCAGATAGCTGTTCAGCCACGGTAGTAAGAACAATTAGTCCACTAACATCTGTTGCTGCAGTTTGGGAATCTGATCATGTGATCGCAACAACCACCGGGTCACTTGGTTCATTTTATTTTTTCAGCATGGTGCAGGGTGGACCGCTTGCTGCAACTTCACTCGAATTTAACGGGCGGCTTGTAAATAACAACGGTGAGCTTAACTGGAGGACCAGGGATGAGGTTAACATAGCCTCTTTTGAACTCGAGCGTAGTACTAACGGAACGGTGTACACTAAGATCACGAATTCAAAACCTACTAATGAACCCGGTGTTCATTATTATGATCATACCGATAATGATTTATTAAGTCTCGGAAGTTCAACAATTTATTACAGATTGCGACAAAATGACCTGGATGGAAAATTTATTTATTCCAGGGTTATACGTTTTGAGCAGAAGCCAGTATCGGTTATTACATTGTATCCAAATCCGGTTATAACAGAAGCCTTCGTATCAATGTCAACAAATAAGAATGGAAATGTGGAGGTAAGGTTGATCGATAATACGGGACGGGTAATGCAAAAAATGCGATGGGCATTATCTGTCGGAAATAACCTGGTGAAGTTCGACGTTTCCGCCTTGGCCAGCGGGGTTTACTATATTGATATGAAAGGAGAAAATATTAATGAGCGAAAGCGTTTTGTAAAGCAATGATCCTTGGCGCCACGTTGATGAGGTTTTTATATCTTCTTCGATCCTTTTTGAGGATATTTTTGCTCCCTCATAAATATGGGGATTGCAATAGAATGGCTCATCTCACCAAAGAATTTCTGCGGTCTATACGATTTGATGCACGGCTGTGCTGGATCGGCACAAACCATATTGCATTCGATTATTCCACACCTTCCATGGCGGTTGACAACCATATGATCTGCGCATTGATATTCCAGGGAAAAACATACTTCCTCGATGCCACTGAAAATTATATTGGCTTAAATGAATATGCGGAGCGTATCCAGGGCCGGCAGGTGCTGATAGTAGATGGTGACAAATATATTTATACTAAGGTTCCGTCAACTATTACCAGCAAAACCTACGACATTTCCTAATTTTTGTAGACGGGTAAGCTGGGAAACAATATAATAACGATATAATAACGAGCACGGTAAGCCGTACTTATAATAACAATTTTGAGTTGGCAGCCAACTGGCCCAACTTGTAAACTTGATGAATACCACTGCGGACTTTACAGCAAATGCCATAACCGTCGATCCCTAATATGAAAGTCAAAATAGGCGAAGTAAGTGCCACTGGTAAATGAAAGTTTTGCCGGGTGCAGAATTATCTTTTATTTTGTATTAGTTTAATTCTCCATTATCCTTCTTGTTAAGCCGTTACTTAAAATTCATTGCATGAGAAAAATCTGCCTGACGGTTCTTAT
>JBDSDG010000130.1:0-2531 GCA_039920685.1 Ferruginibacter sp. | reverse complement strand
CAAAAGGAATTCAAGGTTCCGACAACCGGATTCCGATTGTCAACTTTTGTGGATGCTCCCGCCGGTTCTGGCCTTGGAACCTCCTCTACCCTTGTTGTTGCGATACTTGGTGCATTTGTCGAAATGTTTAAACTGCCTTTAGGAGATTATGACATTGCACACCTTGCATATGATATTGAGCGCAATGATCTGAAACTTGCTGGCGGGCGACAAGATCAATATGCCGCAACTTTCGGCGGCGTAAATTTCATGGAGTTTTATAAAGATGATAAGGTCATTGTAAATCCACTTAGGATCCGTCCCCAATACATGCATGAATTGGAAAATAACCTGGTACTTTATTTTACTGCGACTTCCCGGGAGAGTGCAAGCATCATCAAAGAACAGGTAAAAAATGTGAATGCAAAAAATGAAGCAAGCATAGAGGCCATGCACCAATTAAAAGAGCAGGCAAGGATGATGAAGGAAGCATTGCTAAAAGGAAGGTTGCATGAATTCGGGGAGATACTGGATTTTGGTTTTCAGCAAAAAAGAAAGATGGCCGCAAATATCACCAATTCCCGGGTAGAAGAAATATATGAAGCAGCAAAATCAGCAGGTGCTACCGGTGGCAAAATCAGCGGTGCCGGAGGTGGGGGCTTCATGATATTCTATTGCCCGGGCAATACTAACTACGCAGTAAAAGAAACGCTTCTCCAATTTGGCGGAGAAATCAAAAAGTATTCGTTCGCTAAGTACGGATTAACGAGTTGGACGATCTGAACGGAAACCCGTTCGTTCGGTTAGCTGGTTTGTAATATTGATACGGGATACGGGAAGCAGGATTCTAGATTCTAGATATTGGATGCTGGATATTAAATACAGCAAACGACACAGGATGATAAAAGAAGCCAGATTTCAACAACCCTGCGAACCCAACTAAGAACTAAAAACTACGAACTGCTTTCTATTTCAAGTCACGGGCGTCACGAACTTATCCCGTATCCGTTCATCTACTTACCTTTGCGCCATGCAAAATCAAATATCAAAAATTATACAGGATTCTATCGATGTTAAACTGCAGGTACTAGCAAATAAAGAAATGCAAATGACCCTGATCAGTTGTGTGGAAGCATTGGTTTCAGCCTTTAAGAATGGCAATAAAGTTTTATTCTGTGGGAACGGTGGCAGCGCTGCTGATGCACAACATTTGGCTGCTGAATTCAGTGGTCGATTTTATACTGACCGCGTAGCGCTTCCTGCTGAGGCTTTGCACGTAAACACATCTTATATGACTGCCGTGGCAAACGATTATAGCTATGATGTTGTTTATTCAAGGATGATCAATGGCATTGGAAAAGTAGGTGACGTACTGGTAGGGTTAAGTACTTCCGGGAACAGTCTGAATATTGTCAAAGCCTTTGACACAGCCAAAGAAAAAGGCATGATAACAATTGGCTTCACCGGAGCGACCGGCGGAAGAATGAAGGAAAATTCGGACTTCCTTTTGAATGTCCCATCAACCGACACACCCCGGATCCAGGAGAGTCATATTTTATTGGGACATATTATTTGCCAGTTGGTAGAGGAGCAATATTTTGAGAAGCAGCTGTGAGCTGCAAGCTTGTCTTTGGTTACTTGTCGCTTCTAACACAGCATCCAACTTTAACACCAGCTTGAAGCTAAAATTTTCCACCATGCCCCCAAAACCTGATCTGAGTACTAAAAATTCTTCTTCCTCAATTGTCTCCGAAGCAATAATCCTTGCCGGCGGACTTGGTACACGGTTACGGTCAGCCGTACCTGATCTTCCAAAATGTATGGCACCTGTGGCAGGAAAGCCTTTTTTATATTATGTGATCGAATTTCTGCAAAAACAGGGCGTGAAAAGTTTCATCTTTTCCTTAGGATATATGCATGAGGTGATCGAAGAATTCATTTTAAAAAATTATCAATCGTTGAATTATAGATTGTCTAATGAAGAGGAACCATTGGGCACCGGCGGCGCAATCCGGATCGCATGCGAGAGAGCAACAGATAAGAATGTTTTGGTCCTGAATGGTGATACCATGTTTAAGGCTGATGTAAATAAATTATTGTCTTATCACAAACAAAATGAATCAGCCTGCACTCTTGCATTAAAGCCAATGAATGATTTTGACAGGTATGGTGTCGTGGAAATAAACAAACAAGGATATGTTCAATCATTCAAAGAAAAGAAATTTTACAGTGATGGTTTGATAAACGGTGGTATGTATGCATTGAAGGTGTCTTCTTTCCTGGAAATTGATCTGCCTTCCAAATTCTCATTTGAAAAGGACTATCTCGAAAAATATTATAGTTCGCAAAAGATGATGGGATTGGTGCAGGATGAATATTTTATTGATATCGGTATTCCCGAAGATCTGAAGAAGGCAAATGTAGAATTTGGAAAATAAGAAGAACGATTTTGAAATGAGAACAATTTTAAAATTTTGAAATGTGCTAATTTGGAAATGGAAAACAAATTAGAGATAAAATATTTTGATTTGGGAATCTAGGTTTGTACGATT
>JBDSDG010000129.1:0-8435 GCA_039920685.1 Ferruginibacter sp. | reverse complement strand
GTGACGGTTTCAACCGGTATTTCGGCTCAAAAGGGCTGGTGGAACAGTATCACATCTGGTGACTTTGATAACGACGGCGATACGGACTATATCATTGGTAACCTCGGCCGATATTTGACATCTTGATCTTTACATTGAAGCTGTTATCGGCTACTGAAATAATGGTTGGACTGATCTTCACCATTTGATCTTCGATCACATAATCCGGCTTTGGAAAAGAATTTATTTTGATCGCCGGATCACCATGTAATGTGATCTCTTCGAGGTGAACCCGGGTATAATAATTAATATTTGGATTTATTCCATTCAACCCTGTTAATACCTGCTTTACCTGGTTACCAACAGTGTTGCCGTACATCGTCCTGCAAAATGCAGTATAAAAATCCGTATTGTAAAAATTCAGGAAAGGTGGAATACCAAAGTGTGTATCTGCAAGAAACCCTATACTTCCCCGTTGGTCTGCCAATACATATTTTTCTGACAGCGATAGATTACCTGAAAGCCTGAGCTGATCAAAAATGTAAAAATTACCTGCACTACAACCACTAACATTGAAGAATGGATATTTGCCTGCATTGTTATATATCTGTGGATCACTTAAGTTAAATTCAAAAGTGCTTGCTGATGAATGCCCGAAATAACCAATGAACCCAATGCCGGTATTGAACAGGTCTTCGATTCGTTGACTGCTAACCTGCTGAACAGTACTCGATGAGGTCTTTTTAAATGTTTCAACATGTCCGCCAAACAATGAGTCTTCTGCAATTGCTTTATAGGAATTCATATAATCACCGAACTGGTCGCTTTCATCACTGTTCTTTCCGCCTGCTACGTGGATGATATTCTTCATCCATGACCTGTCAGCAGAAGAAGAAGGTGTTTGTTGAACCTGCTCGTATTGCTTAACCTTGAGCAGGTATTGATTTATCTCTGTACCATTCACCACGCTTAAGCGGCCGATCGGTACCATTGGAAGCGCAGTACCAGGCAATGAGGACAGCAGTACATCTGATGCCGGCCATCCAAATGTTGGAACAAAATTCAACTTGTCGACCAATGGATCGCTTTCGTTTGCCTTTATTTCCATGTAGTTCATACCACGGCCGATCAGGAAAACATATTTAGGTACAACAGTAAATTGAAGTGTTGAATAACGTATAAAATCTCTAATGGAACCAGGGTGTCCTTTGATCCCAAAACCAAACTGGTCAGTCAACTCATCAATATCATATGTCATTGGATTGAAAGAACCTCCTTGAGCAGTAGAACGGTATTGCCTGTATTGCTCAACGTAATTGTTACCACTTCCATCATTATATAATGCCGGATGACTGATAATAAGATAATCTCCCTGCAAGCCGGAGTTGGCAAAATTTCTGAATGTCTTCTGTGAAAATGAATTGATGATGTTAACAGTGCCTGGTTGCTGGTTCACCAGCATAAACTTTCTTAGCGGTGCGGAAGATGCAGGCAAAACAAATTTCACTTTTCCGGTTGTGGATACAATGTCACCGATATAACGGTTACCCGTAGTCATATCAAAAAGGATCGGTGCTGTTGATCCGTAATTCACGTTGTCAATAACAAGATAATTGCCGGTAGCAGATGGCTGCAATTCAAAATAGAAATTACGCTGGTTATTAAAATTAAATGTAGCAGGATATGTAAGCTCAATGCTTGCAACCACGAGGCGGTCAGTTGGAACTGCAACATTGTTATTAGCCGGTATATCTGAGTGATTGTTCACATAGAACGGAATATAATCCGGTGACTGCATTAATGACAGGGGAAGATTATTTTTTTCAACCGAAACAGTATTGAAAAAATTCATCGAGCTATCGTATACCACGTTGTTAAATAATTTTACACGTAGGTTTCTAAGATTAGGTGCATTTCCGGCGGCACTTACTTTTAATGAAACACTGTTTGCGGGTCCGGCAGTATATACGTGCAGGTCAAATATTTCCTGTGTAAAATCACAGCATGGTGCAACATCAAATGACGCCCATCCTTCTCCCACATCATAAGAAGAAGAATAAATATATTCGCCAAGTACTTCTGCATGGCCCCTGTGTATCTGTTGCCTGTAGCTGATCGGTACCTTGCGTAAGAAATATGCATCAGGTGTAGCCGCTGATGGGGATGGATTGGCAACATTTATAAAACGCAAATTGCCTCCTGCAGTATTTACAGTTAAAAAATACGACACTGTATCTGTTTCCAGGCTGTATTTATCAGCAAGCTGGTAAGCAGACTCCCGGTAAAGCTGGTTATCCGGCTTACCGTCATTCATCTCTCCCCAAAATTCTATAAAATCGGTGGCTCCTAATGGCGACCCTGAAATGGATGTATATATCCTTACCTCTTGACCATTGCGCCAAAGTTGGTAATGGTCGGCATTGGTTGCGTTCAAACCAACAGCACTGATTGCAGCCTGTGGAATACGGCACAGGGTATCTTTCCCAACACGGAACTTATAATAGGTCTTATTATAATCTATCCAGCTATTGTTCAATTGCGCATGAAGTACAGTTGTAAAAAGCAATAAGAACGGGACAAGTATTTTTTTCATCATTTGATGTTATTATTAATTGTCTTCCTTTTTGTTTCCAAAATTGAAGCGTAAGGAGAATATGTGTGTGAACAAAGGGTTGCTTTGGTTTGCCAGGTTTGTAAAGGCATAATCGATCATCAGGTTCTGGATCTTAAATCCTGCGCCTACGCTTGGCTGATATATCCATACTTTTTTTTGATTTAAAGTATCACCATCAGACAATGCTTTCTGAAAATTGGTTATTCCTCCCCTGACAAAGAACACATCCTTAATAGATGCTTCAAGACCGATATGAGGATCAATGCTAACGGTATTTCCACTTAAAACGGTATTGCGCTTACCGTCAAACGTTAAGTCAAGGTTTGCTTCTGCAAGCAGCTTTATAGCCGGGCTGATATGAAAATCGTATCCTCCGCCTATTACCAGCCGGGGTGCTGTTAATTCTGTTGACTTAACAGGTATGTCATTATTGGTTAGATAAAGCACTTCCTTTTCTTTCTCTGTAAATTTAAATGACCATGCATTAAACGTGGTAGTGATATCACGTGCTACGGCACCAATATGCCATTGCTCCCCATGCATTTGTAACCCCGCATCCAAACCAAAACCCCAGGCCGTTGCAAACTTTCCCACCTTACGGTAAATAACTTTTGCATTAACGCCAAAGCTGAGTGTGTTGGATTCTGTTTCTTTCAGATTTTGTGCAAATGAAAAAAGGAAGGCATAATCTGCAGATGAGAAGGTTTGAATATTATTATAGTTGACACTTCCGTCAGGCTCCACTAAAAAAAGCGTATTGGGAATATCATCAACTGCAAATCGTAGAATAGAAAATCCGAGGGTCCTTTTATTGTCCTGCACGGGAATTGCAATAGAACCATAATCATATTTTGCGATACCGGCAAAGTACTCGGCATGCATGATCCCGGCATTCGGATGATCCTTTACGCCCGTAAGACCAGCTGGATTCCAGTAACCGGCAGTAGCATCTTTGGCAGAGGCAACCTGGGCATTTCCCATTGCAAGTCCTCTTGCGCCAGCCCCGATATTTAGAAATTCATTGGAGTATTTCCGGAATTGTGACAATGCAACAACCGGGAATATAATGAGGATCAACACGGTTGCAATTAGGTTTTGCTTCATAGTAGATTCTGATTGAAAAAATTGGGTTTCTCCTCAATTTCAAGCTGTAAACGTATTTTTACTAAACAAATTGTAGGTATGCTAACTAAAGTTACATACTTTATGGCAACTCCATTTAGGCGGTAAGTTGTAATATTTTTCAACAATCACATCTGAGATACCGATTTACACCAAAAGGCTGCTTTTGCTACGCTATTTGCAGGTAATATTCAGTGTAAATCCTGTCTTAATTCTTAAAGTGGATGAAGGTGATGCCGCAATGCTC
This sequence comes from Ferruginibacter sp., assembly GCA_039920685.1. Classification (GTDB taxonomy): domain Bacteria; phylum Bacteroidota; class Bacteroidia; order Chitinophagales; family Chitinophagaceae; genus Ferruginibacter. Next base: position 4,473 of record JBDSDG010000129.1, on the reverse strand, counting down.
CTGCAAACAGCATTGCTATTTATAATAGGAAAATTAGGAGCGCCACTCTTGATGATCACATCTGTATTCGCATCAGGTATGCTACCACAATCCCAATTACCGGGAACTTCCCACGCCGTACTAATTGTACCCTTCCAGATGGCAGTGTATTTTAAAATGAATTCATCGCTTATGCTGCTCGAGATACTTCCTGTATATACACAACGGTACCTGTACCCTATCATGGCCGGGATTGGATTATTGATGACCAGTGTTGCTGTTGTAACGCCTGCATATATTGCCCCATTGCTGATATTTGAGAACCCACTACCCGTGTTCACCTGCCACTGCATACTCTCCGTGGATGGCTGTACATTAAATGATATGGTGTAACCTGCGCAGACCGGCTTGATCACATAAAGGCCTTTATATAGTAAATTATTAAAATGGAATTGTTCAGGCTGATCATTGCCCGGATTTACCTCCAGCTTAAGCTCGTTATTACCTTCATAATTGACCAATGGGATGGTATAAGATATGATCGCTGTATCGCCTGCGATCAAAGGTTTTATTTTTTGCCCATCCACTAAATTCTCAAACAAATGCGGAATACCATCAACGCCTGTGATCGTAAGGTTGACAGTTAAACTGTCGAATGAAACATCGGAAATATTTTTAAAAGCTACCCTTAACACAACAGAATCATCCGTGGTGAGTGTATCTGCACATTGAAAGTATAAGTTTGGTGATAAAGCTCCTTCCGGGTAATTGTCTGATGTAAGCATCCAGTATTTTAATTGCCCCGGGATTGCACTTGACTCATCTGCAGTATTCATCCTTAACTGCAACTTTGGATATTGCGCAGCATCAATGAATGATAGGGATGTGTCTTTATCAGTATATACAGATTGCAGGTAAGACCTGAAACCATTGGGATCTTCGCCGATAATATCAAAATAGCTTGAATTGGTATTTACAGGATCCGGAAGAGAATCCCATTTAAAATTCTTCCAGTTCTTTACCGGGCCAAACCACGGTGAGCTCATACTTCCACCAACTGTTTTACCTGCAAGTAAAAAAGTGTCTACGATCTGCGAGTTATTTGCAGCGCCCATATGTTGACGGACCGGGAAATTCATTGTATCTCCCTTTTTGAATAGGAACACAAAAGGAATATTCTTTGTGAAAGAATCTATCTGGTGAAGACCAAGCTGGTGAAAGGTATGCCATAATGATCTGCCGCTACCAAGCGTTGCCGTATCTGCCTTCCATGTATTGATAAAAGTTGTATTGTTATCACTGCGGCCAAGGTTGGTAACTGAAACAATGTACCCGTCAGGAATACTATCAATGAAACTGATAGCCTTTGCCCGTGATCCGGCATTTGGATAATTGTATTCAAAGAATATTCTTGTTGTATCAGTGCTTGCATAACATACCAACCCACTGCCAAATCTTCCTGACGACCCATTCACGTTATAATTCCTCCACGGCTTTAGAGTGAGCGGATTGTAAACAACGAACTGCAAGCTGTTATAAATGCAGCCATAGAGATCCAGCTGGTCATTATCAACGTTAACATTTATCTGGTCGTATAAATAGAAAGGATAAAGGCCGGTACGGATCAGCAGCTTCCTCGTTTTACTATCAAAAGTAAAATCACGGGTGCTGTTGTCGATGTTCATTGACTCATAACTATTATCTGTGAACTGAAAATAATGCGCTTGTGCGTAGCCGTCAGTTGAAATTGCATTGATATTTGTGAACGAACTTGAAAGCCACCTTGATGATGGACTTATTGGAGCTGTGGTAAGTCGCCAGTAATAAACAGTACTGTCTTCCAGTGCAATATTTGGAATGAACTGGACCACGCCGCCCGAATCAGTTACCGTACGGCTGATCTTTGAAACAGAAGTGAACAACCTGCTTGTATCCATTTCCATTACATAATCCTTTTGTGCACTAAGCGGATCGGCTGTTGAACCATATAAGCCAAGTGTAGCAGCATTGCTAATGATCGAATATTCATATGGGAAAACAGGACGTATCTCGTCTTCGATCACGGTGAATTCTTTTGTGATGGTATTATTAACCTCAGAAAGCTCATCGATCTCGTTACCAGGATCTATGGTTATAATGATCTTGTTTACACCTTTGTACTTAAGCGGATCTATATTCAAAGTAACCTGTATCACATCCTCGTATAATGTTGCTTTGATCCTTGTTGTCGTTAACACCCGGATGCTGTTATCAGGAAGCTGGTGCTGCACAAGAATACTTAATGAATCTGTGATCGCTTTTCCTATGTTGAGGATCTTAGCATTGATAAGAACTGTTTCATTTGCAACACTTATTACAGGTGGATCAAAGGTGATCAATGAATCTTCAATTGTATAATCCGGCTTTGTAAAAGGGTTCAATCGTATCGCAGGATCTCCATGATAAGTGATCTCCTCAGCATGTATCCTCGTTGCATAATCATTTGAATAATTAACCGATAAATACTGCATGGTGTTCTTCATGATATTGCCAATTGATTGGCCATACATCAGGTTTGCCAGATTCCGGTCAAACTGATCAGTAAAGAAATTGAGCTGCTGTGGTAAGCCGAAATGAGTATCCGCAATAAATCCGATCCCACCTTTGTGATTCGCAAAAATATATTTTTCACTCAGTGTGCCCTTACTGATCGCCCTGAGTGTATCGAACAGGTATAGGTTACCGGTATTGCAACCATTTACCATGATCAAAGGATATTTCCCTGTATTATTATACCCTTGCGGATTATCTAAATTAAATTCCAATGTATTGGGAGATGAATGCCCAAAATATGTCAGGTAGCTCATCCCTTCCGAGAACAGGTCATCAATTGTTTTCCTGGATCCGATCGCAGTATACTGTCCTGAATTCTTATTAAAGGAATATACTTTTCCTCCAAAGGCAGTGTCCGACATAATGCTTCCATATCCATCCATAAAAAATGTGATCAGCGTACTTAAAGAAGGATCATCTATCGCACCTGTGATCTGTGCCACATTCTTCATCCAGCCTTTGTTTGCATTTGTTTGTGGACCGGAATTTTGGATCAGTTCAAATTGCTTTACCTTATCAAGGTAATCACCTACTTCTAAACCACTGATCGCAGACAATCTGCCAATACTTATTTCCGAGTATGAGCTTGTGCGGTTAGCCAGTAATAAATTATCCGAAGCAGGATATCCGAATGTTGGCACGAGGGCCAGTTTATTCACATTGATATCTGATTCATACGCTTTAAAATCCGGATACGTAAGGCCTTTTCCGATCAGGTAAATATATTGTGGTGCATTAGTGAAGTTTGAAAGCGCGTAATAACCAAAATTTCTTACGGCTGCAGGATGATGCTTGATACCGAAAGCAAACTGGTCTGTTAGCTCTGTGATATCTTTTACAATTGCATTGAAACTACCACCAGCGGAACTGTTCCTGTATAGCCGGTATTTGTCAACATTATCATTTCCTGCGCCGTCATTAAAAAGTACCGGGTGACTTATGATAATATAATTCCCCTGGTTCACAGGCTGGCTATGATTAGTGAACACCCGTTGCGTAAAGCCCTGTACGCTTTTGATATTTGCAGGATCCCTATTCAATAAGATAAATGACCCGGGCAAAGCCAGTGCCGGTAATACAAACCGTACCGTGGAACCACTAACGTCACCGATCAGCCGAAGGTTGTTAGCAACATCAAATAATACCGGTGGCGTTGAGCCGAAAATAAAATTAGTGATCTGAATATATTTTGAAGCACCTGCAGGCATGTCAAAAGAAAACTGTGACAAACCTCCGAAATTAAATAACCGGGGATATATTAATTCATAATTTGACAATACGATCTTGTCTGCCCCTGTTCCTGAATTCACAAATTCAATGTTGCCTGCTCCTCCAGTGAAAGTGGCTAATGGGATGTTGTTTATGTGAAACCGCTTGATGTTGAATCCATTAACAAGTGTGTCTGCAACAATACTTCCATTGATCTTTACTTTAACAGACCTAAGGGTAGACGCATTTCCGGCAACAGTCGCATCCAGCGTTGCAGTTCCTCCGGAATTATCCAGGTAAAGTGCATTGTTATCGATGAAGGATCCGGGGGCAATATCATTGCTTGTCCAGCTTTCCGCGGTCTCATAAGAGGAAGAATACAATAACTGCCCATAATCCACAGAATAACCGGGATTTTGTTTGCTCCTGTAAAATTTTTGAAGCTTATAAGTGAACCCTGTTTCTGCCGGAAGTACATTGCCTGATACACCATTTACAACCGTGGCAAGCCGTTTATTGCCACCTGAATTGTTCACAGAAAAGAAATAAGATGCGGTGTCAGTATATAAACTATACTTGTCGCACATTTGAAGGCTATCGTACTTATATAATTGTTTCTCAGCCTTACCATCATTCATTTCACCATAAAATTCAATATAGTCTGCCGGACTGAATACACCTGAAGAAATGGAA
>JBDSDG010000128.1:0-14309 GCA_039920685.1 Ferruginibacter sp. | reverse complement strand
CAACAGGAGCAAAAAGTAAAATGAGGCCAGTGTAAATAAGCCAAGGAACCAGAAATAATTTGGATTAAACCAGCTGGCATAGCATCCAAACAAAAAGAAAATAGCAGTCAGGACATTGAAAATAATAAACCCTTTCTTGGTAAACCGCCTTAAAGACTTCATGGCCATGTACTAAAGGTAATACCAAATAAAGAATTGAAAAATGCCGGGATATGAAAGTTTTTATAAAGCTAGAGATCTTCTTCTGCAGCTTTTTTAAGGATCTGCTTTTCCTCGTCTGTGAGAAACTGGTAACCCCGCTGGTTTATTTTGTCTAAAATCTCATCAACGCGTTGCTGAGTAATAATAGCTTTTTTGCTGTACGGGCTACGGTTACCGGTATTATAAAAGATCTTCTCTTTTGTAGGAAGCTTTTTTGTTTTTTTGTTGGGATTAAAAAGATTGATGAACCAGTCATATAAATTATTCATCCATGCACTTCCGTCATTTCCTTTTCTCAGGAAGATTACAAAGAAAAATCCGGCCAATGCACCACCAATATGGGAAAAGCTATAAGCAGCATTCAATGATGAAACGCCTACAAGGTCAATAATAAGATAAGCGAGCATTAGGATCCAGATCGGTATGCCGCCGCGGATCATCCTGAAAAACTTATGGTTCGGAGAAAGACAAGTTGTGGCCATAGCCACCGCCATCGTCCCGGCATTTGCTCCCAACAATGCTGCGTGGTTAATCTGTGGCCTTATGGGCGGAATTAAATTGTTTGCTGCAATAAAAAATATCCCTCCTAAAACGCCACCGTATATATAAATAGGGATAATCTTATCGTTACCGGTCATTTCCTGCAGGATATATCCAAAGGCCCAAAGCCACAACATATTGCTTATGATACGGATAAGATTATTGCCTGTGTCACTGAACATATATGTAAGGATCGTCCACGGCCGCTCGCTAAATTTTGTGAGACTGGCTGGCAATTCGAACCATTGAACGATCTGTGCAGTATAAAGCTCTGGGGTTTGCTGATAAAAGAAATAAGCAACCTGTGCTGTTAATAAAACGAGGAAGAAGATCACGTTCAGGGTAAATAATCCCATGAGGGCATTTCCATCCTGCCCCAAAGTAAACCTGTTGCGCCTTACCTTTTTGTATTCGTGGTATCTTTCCGATTCACCCATTACAATGAATTGTCTGTAAAAATACAATCTCTAAAACCAAAAAGTTGTTAAGTGATCGTATCCTGGTAATTATAATAAATTTTGTTTATCCTTGTTGGATAGCACTTCGAATCTATTTCAACAACCGTGCAAATAAGAATGCCATCAGTCTAAACCAATGCCGCCACTTTAATCAATGCTCAAAAGAACGTCTGTTTATTTGTTTTATTCCAATAAAATACGATCAAAAAACCGATCAGTGCACCGCCTACGTGGGCAAAATGGGCAATATTATCTCCCTGTACCCGATATACACCCCCAAATACATCCAATGCAATAAAACCAAGGACTGCCCATTTGGCTTTTACAGGGAAAGGAAAAGGCATTATAAATAATTGTGTATTGGGGAACAAATAACCAAATGCTGCCAATATTCCCATGATTGCTCCCGAAGCTCCCACTGTTGCATTCTGGCGTAAAATTGTCTGATATTGTTCCAACAGATCGGGACCTATATTAGCATGATCTATTTCCCAAAACTCAAATGCATATGACCCCATTTGCGCAAGTCCGGCACCAAGGCCGCAAACCAGGTAAAATATCAGGAATCTTTTTGGGCCCCAGATCCTTTCCGTCATACTTCCAAACATCCACAACGCGATCATATTAAACAGCAAATGGAAAAAGCTTCCATGCATGAACATATGTGTTACCAATTGGTATGGTCGAAATACTTCAGATCTGTAATGATGAAGGGCAAAAAGATCGTTCACATTGTTTATTGGCTCCATCCCACCAAAAGCAACTTGCGCAAAATAAGCAAGGACATTAATTATGACAAGATTTAATACAATGGGAGTGGTGTTTTGAAAACTATTTCCGTATGCCATGGGCGCAAAGTTAATTGTAAAAAATATATGAGGAAGACCTTGAAAAACCTTTAGGTATTGTTTTTGGTTTGAATGATGACAGCCATTATTTAAGTTTCAGTAAAACAACACATTCAATATGATGGGTATGTGGAAACATATCAACCGGTTGAACCTTTTCCACCTTATATTTTTCACTCAGTAGATTGATATCCCGCGCCTGTGTAGCGGTGTTACAACTCACATAAACGATCATCGGTGCGCCGATCTCCAATAATTTTATTACAAGCTTTTCATGCATTCCTGCCCTTGGAGGATCTGTTATGATCACATCCGGCCGACCATGCTCTTCAAAGAATTTGTCGTCACAGATCTTAATTACATCACCGGAAAAAAATTCTGCATGCCCGATGTTATTTAATATCGCATTTTTTCTTGCATCCTCAATAGCTTCTTCAATTACCTCCACTCCTATTATTTTTTTTGCATGTTTGCTTACAAATATCCCGATACTACCTGTTCCACAATAAAGGTCATATACTGTTTCATTCCCGGTAAGTGCCGCAAAATCCCTGGCCGTTCTGTATAGCTGCTCAGCCTGCCTGGTATTGGTTTGAAAGAAGGACTTCGGACCGATCATAAATTGAAAATCTTCCAGCTTCTCTGTTACGTATCCTTTTCCATAATAAACCTGGGGAACAAGATCATAAATACTGTCATTCGATTTTGGATTGATGGTATATAATAAAGTAGTTATGGACGGAACTTGTTTTAATAAGTGATCAAGCAATAATTTGCGATTTACTTCATCTTCATAGTTGATGCAAACATTGACCATTAGCTCCCCTGTAGTGCAAAAGCGAATGATGATATTCCTTAGCCAGCCTGTATGTTCTTTTATATCGTAAAACTTAAAATCATGTTGTTTAGAAAAATCACGGAGAGAATTCCGGATCTCATTGTTTACATCATCAAGCAACCAGCATTCGAATATATCGATCACTTTATCAAAAATGCGTGGCACATGGTAACCAAGCGCACCGCCATCCTGATTTGCAATTGATTCATCACCTTCCGCCTTTGGAACCCGGATCTCTTCCGGTAGCAAAAAACGTTTATTGCTAAACGTGAATTCAAGCTTATTCCGGTAGTGAATGGTTTCTACCGAACCAATGATTGGCATGATTGGAGGAAACTCTACCTTTCCAATGCGCTTTAAATTCTGCTCTGCTTCCTGCTGCTTATATTGTAATTGTTTATGATAGGGAAGCATTTGCCATTTACAGCCGCCACAAATCCCAAAATGCCTGCAAAACGGGGTTACGCGATCAGCCGCGGGCTGGGTGATCTTCGTTGCCCTTGCTTCAGCCCAGTCTTTTTTGTTTTTCGTAACAAGGAGATCTGCTCTATCCCCCGGTATGGCACCGGAAATAAAAATCACCTTTCCTTCATGGCGGGCAAGCGCTCTTCCTTCGGCCGCATAATCTGTTACTTCAATATTTTCCAGGACGATATGCTTGTTTCTTTTTTTCACGCCCGGCAAAATTAGCCTTTAAAATACTAAACAATGATTGTTAATGATTTGTAATTTTTCACCTCTGAAATGGTGGATACAGATGCATTAACCAACCATTTTAGATACATTTGTACACCTTTATTATATATGATGAAAAGAATTTTTACGTTGCTTATTTGTATTACTGCCATTCATTATTCAAACGCTCAAGGCTACAACATTACATTGAAGATCCCCGGCTATAGATCCGGGATCACCTACCTGGCGTACCATATGGGAAAGAACCTGAATGTGGCGGATTCTGCAGCGGTTAGCAATACCAGCACAGCAGTGTTCAAAGGCTCAACAAAGCTTCCAGGCGGGATTTATTCAATAGTGTTTCCCGGCAAGAATTTTACTGCGGACTTTTTCATAGACAAAGAACAGACCCTTTCGATCACCGCAGACTCATCGGATATTTCTAAGATGGTTGTTACGGGTTCAAAAGAAAATATATTGTTCCAGCAGTATCAAAAATATGTAAATGTAAAAGGCAGGCAGTTACAGGAAGAAAAGCAGGCATATAATAATGCGAAGACGAAAGCAGACTCCTTGCTCCATGAATCGAATTATACTAAATATAACAAAGAGCTGAATGAGTACAGGGACGGGATCACAAAGAATCAACCAGCGTCGATGATGGCAGCACTGCTGAATGCAATGAAGGAACCACCCTATCCATCAAAAGTTCCGGTTACACATGACGATTCAATAGAGAACTACAATTATTACAAGTCTCATTACTGGGATGGTATAACCTTCATGGATGATCGGATCATTCGTACTCCGTTCTTTCTACCAAAACTGGAGAGGTATTATCGTGAAGTGATGCCACAAAATCCCGATAGCATTATAAATGATGTTGACTATAAATTGCTGCTTGCACGCAATTCGCCAGAAATGTACAAATTCATGCTGAACTGGTTAACCGATGAATATATTAACCCAAAGTATATGGGTCAGGACGCGGTGTTTGTCCACCTGTTTGAAAAATATCATAGCAAAGGCCTGACCAGCTGGCTGAATGAAAAACAAATGGAGACAATAACCAGGAGAGCATATATGCAAATGGCTAACCTGATCGGGGAGAAAGCCGCCAACCTGGAAATGGTTGATTCTTCTATGAAGCCAACCCCGCTATATGGCCTTGATGCAGATTATACAGTGGTTATCTTTTGGGATCCCACTTGTGGCCATTGCAAAGAAGAATTACCGAGGATCGATTCTATTTACAGGGCATCCTGGAAAGCAAAACGCGTTAAGATATATGCAGTGCTCACTGAAAATCAGAAACCTGAATGGATAAAATATATTAAAGATCATGACCTGGGCGATTGGACGCACGTTTACCAGACCAAACAAATGGAGGAAGCTGTTAAAGCAGCACAGACCCCTTCGTTCAGGCAATTGTATGATGTTATTATGACCCCGACACTATATTTACTCGATAAAGAAAAAAGAATCATTGGAAAAAAGCTTACCTGGACACAACTCAATGACCTCTTGCTGGTAAAATTAAATACAGTAAAAACAAACCCAAAATAATTGTATCAATGAAGAAGTTTTACCTGTTGTTTGCAACGGCCTTGTGCTCATTTTCCGTGTTTTCGCAAACACTTTTCACTTATGGGAATAATGTTGTGACGAAGGACGAATTTTTACGGGCTTATAATAAGAACAGCACACCAGTAACAGACAAAGAAAAATCTCTGAGAGAATACCTGGAGCTTTATAGCAATTTTAAATTGAAGGTAAAAGCTGCCGAGTTATTGCGTTTAGATACATTGCCACAGATCCAGAATGATATTGATAATTTTCGCCGCCAGGTTGAAGAAAATTATATGAATGATGAAAAGGGACTGAACAGCTTAATGAACGAAGCGTTTTACCGCAGCCAGAAGGATATACATGTAATACATTTTGCTGCACCTGTATTGCCGGGAGCAAAACCGGAGGATACGCTCAAAGCATATCAATCGATCGTGGCAGCGCAACAGGTACTGGCTTCCGGCGATAAAAATTATACACTGCTTAGCGAAAAGAATAACGTGAAATACGGAGACCTGGGATTTCTGACAGTTTTTTCTGTGCCATATGAATATGAGAATATTATTTATTCTTTGAAACCGGGAGAGGTTAGTAAGCCATATCGTACAAAGAATGGCTGGCATCTTTTTAAATCTATGGAAGAAAGAAAAAGCATAGGCAAATGGAAAGTTGCTCAAATATTATTCATATTTCCTCCTGATGCAGGAGAAGAAGTGAGGATCTCGATTCAACACAGGGCAGATTCTGTATACAATTTACTTAAGGGTGGAGCAGAATTTTCAAAGCTTGCAAAAGAATTCAGCGACGACAGACTTACCTATATGACTGGTGGAGAAATGCCTGAATTCGGAACCGGCCGTTTTGACCAGGCATTTGAATCCCAGGTGCTTAAGCTTAAAAGCGACGGAGAGATAAGCAAGCCCTTTCAAACAGATTTTGGAATCCATATTGTAAAGCGGATATCCTTTACCGAAACTCCCTCACAAAAAGAAAATGCAGCATTGCAATATGAGCATAAGCAAAAGATCCTGCAGGACTCACGGATAAATAACGCAAAAGATAAATTTTCCAAAGAGATCATTTCATTGATCGGCTATAAAAAGAATGATGCAATAAAAAATACAGACCTGTTCCGGTATGCTGATTCTGTGATGAAAGACATATCGTCTGATAACATGAAGGAATACCCGATCAGCAATAAAACGATCATTACTTATAAGAACGGCTCGGTGAAAGGAGCAGAATGGTTAAAATTTATCAGGGAATACAAAGCAAACACAGAATTATACAAAGGAGAATCAAATCCAGAATTATGGAACAAGTTCTCAACTATGACCGCATTGAATTATTACAAAAAGAATTTAGAAACGTACAATGCTGATTTTAAATTCCAAATGAAAGAATTCAAGGAAGGAAATATGCTTTTCGAGATCATGGAAAGAAACGTCTGGAGCATGGCGGCCACAGACAGCACAGGTTTGCTTGCGTATTATAACGCTAACAGATCAAAATATAAATGGGCTGCAAGTGCAGATATTATTATGGTTACAGCAACAGATGAAAAAGTTGCAAGGCAAGCGATGGATTCATTAAAACATGGTAAAGGATGGAAGCAGATAGCAGAAGAATCGAATGCAGCATTACAAACTGATAGTGGCCGTTATGAGCTAAGCCAGATCATTGACCCCGGTACAATAAGTACATCTGTAGAAAACACCTATTCTCCGATCATAAAAAATACGGATGGCTCGGCTGCTTTTGTAAAGTATATAAAGATCTACCCGGCTGATCAACCGCGTAATTTTGAAGAAGCAAGGGGATTGGTAATCAATGATTACCAGGTTGTATTGGAAAAGAAATGGCTGGATTTACTGCATAAAAAATACCCGGTTAAGATCAATGAAGCTATCGTGAAGCAAATGGTAAACTAAGCGACGAAATTTTGGAAATGTGCCTGCCTGTGTTGGCAGGCTTTTTGTTTTATGGGCATGCAAAGCTTACCATACTACTAATACCAAAGACATTCTAAACCAAAAGAATCAAAATGAAAAAGTTCCTTACCGTATTAATGATCCTTGGATTTACAGGTTCTGTTTTTGCCCAAAAAACTTATATACAAGCCGGTATCAACCTTGCAAATATTACAAAAACAAATGACGGCGGCACAGAGGATAATAATGTACTTACAAGTTTTAATGTTGGTTTGATGCATAGGTTTGGTCTTTCACCGATCGTTGACCTGGAAGCAGGGTTACTATTCACAGGTAAAGGCTCCAAAGCAGAAACGTTTTTTGGCAGCAATGACTATTATGTAAAAACAAAGTTCAACCCTTTTTATTTAGAAGTACCATTGAATGTGCTGGTTAAAGTTCCCATTGGTTTGGGAACAAAATTATTTTTCAATGCCGGCCCTTATATAGCAATTGGGGTTGCCGGGAAATCAAAAGTAGATACGAAAGTTGGCCCTTTACAAAGCAACAGGGAACAAAGCATTGATTTCAGTAATGATGATCCGTTCACTTCACAGCAGGATGATGCAGCTTATGATAAACTAAAGCGCTTTGACTTTGGAGTGAACTTAGGCGGTGGATTAGCGTTTAAGCGTTTAATATTAAAGGCAAATTACGGATTGGGGTTATCTAAGATAAATTCCACCGAAAGTGACAATAATGCGAATGATAAAAATAAATTTCGTACGGTTAGTATTTCTGTAGGAATACCGATAGGGAAATAAAACGCAAATGTGCAAATTAGCACATCTCCAAATTTCCAAACTATAAATCCTTCACCACATTCACCACAATGTGTGGCCTTCCTAAAGTATAATAATGAAGTGCCGGAACTCCGGCCTTTTTCAATTCACGGGATTGGGTAAGCAGCCATTCTGTTCCAACTTTTTCAACATCAAGATCATTTTTGCAATTCATCATTTCATTTGAAAGAGCTAAAGGCAGATCTATGTGAAATGTTTTTGGCAACACCGTTAACTGCTTTCTTGTATAAACCGGTTTCAATCCCGGAATAATAGGAACATTGATCCCTGTAGCACGGCATGCGTCAACAAACGCAAAGTATTTTGCATTATCAAAGAACATCTGTGTAATGATGTAATCAGCTCCTGCATCAACTTTAGTCTTGAGGTACTTCAGGTCACTGTCCATGTTCGGTGCTTCAAAATGCTTTTCAGGATATCCAGCAACACCAATACAGAATTTAGTTTGTGTTGTATTCTTAAGATCCTCTTCAAGGTACACGCCGGAATTCAGGTTCACAACCTGCTTCAAAAGATCTATGGCATATTGATGCCCGCCTGGTTCCGGCTCAAAATAAGTTTCATTCTTGGCTGCATCTCCACGCAAAACAAGCACATTGTCTATACCGAGGTAATTAAGGTTGATCAATGCATCCTCTGTTTCATTTACACCAAAGCCACCACAGATAAGATGCGGCACCGTATCCACATTATACTTGTTCATGATAGCTGCGCAAATAGACTCTGTGCCTGGCCTTTTTCTCACCACCACTTTTTCAAAGGTCCCGTCAGCCTTCTTCTTAAATACATGTTCACTTCGGTGGTAAGTTACGTTAATGAATGATGGCTTGAATTCCATCAATGGATCCAAATGCTGGTATAATGACTGAATGCCTTTGCCTTTCAACGGTGGCAAAATTTCAAAAGAGAGAAGCGTATCTTTTGCCTCGTTAATATGTTCTATTACTTTCATAATTTCTAAATGGCGGTAAAGATAAAGCCAAAATAAAAAAAAGACAGCTTTATAGTGAATTCTGAACCAGTTTATAATGTTTGCATAAACTTTGAATATTCTCCGGTTACCAAGAAGGTTCGCTTATTTTTGTAAAAACAACAGCATTGAACCTTACGATTCAAACAAAGAACCTTGTAAAGATTTATGGCAGCAGAACGGTAGTTAACAATGTATCTTTTAATGTAAGCCAGGGAGAGATCGTTGGATTGTTAGGTCCGAATGGTGCAGGAAAGACAACTTCCTTTTACCAGGTGGTTGGCCTTGTAAAACCCGACAAAGGAGAAGTGTTCCTCAATGAACTTAATATCACGAAACTTCCCATGTATAAACGGGCAAAAATGGGAATTGGCTACCTGCCGCAGGAGGCAAGTGTGTTTAGAAAGCTAAGTGTGGAAGATAATATTATGGCCGTGCTGGAAATGACAACGCTTACAAAGGTGCAGCAAAAAGAAAAACGCGAAGACCTGCTGAATGAGCTACGGCTTCAACACGTAAGAAAGAACAACGGTGATACATTAAGCGGTGGGGAAAGGCGGCGGACAGAGATCGCACGGGCATTGGCTGTTGATCCGAAATTTATTTTACTTGATGAGCCGTTTGCAGGGGTTGATCCAATTGCGGTAGAAGATATACAGGAGATCATTGCCAAGTTAAAGTACAAAAATATCGGCGTACTGATCACCGATCACAATGTGAATGAAACCCTCTCCATATGCGATCGTGCATACTTATTGATCGATGGAACCATCTTCAAACATGGTACGGCAGAAGAACTGGCGGGTGATGAACAAGTAAGGAGGTTGTACCTCGGCAAGAATTTTGAATTAAGGCGAAAAGATTATTTGCACGTAAAGGCAGCACAATAAGCATATTTAAATCTTGAATTGTAAAGTTTTACCGTACCCGAAAAATTTGGATGTTGTTAATGGTTGTGCTTAGTGGTGTCTCAATTGAATATTAAAAATTCCGAATAACAAATAAGGATTTTTTATCTTTCCGTAAATGAAATTGTTATCGCCCGCAATATCCAGGTTAGCCCGAATGCGTTTATGGCGTATACAAAACTGGATGGACCACCCGGTTGTAGCCCAGCGAGAAGTACTACAGGACCTTGTAACCGCTGCACAGTATACCGTCTTTGGCAAAAAGCACAATTTCTCAAAACTCTTTACAGTTAAACAATTCAAGGAAAATGTTCCCATACATGAATACCAGGATCTGCAGCCGTATATTTTAAGGATGATGAACGGGGAAGAAAATGTATTGTGGAACACGCCCATAAATTGGTTTGCCAAAAGCAGCGGAACTACAAATGATAAAAGCAAGTTCATACCGGTGAGTGCGGAAAGCCTGCAGGATAACCATTACCAGGCAAGTAAGGATGTGCTTACAAATTATTATAATAATTTCCCTTCCAGTGATCTGTTGACTGGAAAAGCACTTGTTATTGGTGGCTCTCATCAACTCAGCCAGCTGAATGATGATATTCAATGCGGCGACCTTAGTGCTGTTCTGATCCAGAATTCGCCCTTTTGGGGACATTGGCTGCGCACCCCGGAATTGAGTATTGCCTTGCTTGATGAATGGGAAGATAAGATTGAAAAACTTGCACTTACAACGGCAGAGGAAAATGTAACCTCATTAGCGGGAGTTCCTACCTGGACCTTGTTATTACTTAAGCGCATATTGGAGATAAAGAATAAAAAGACGATCCATGAGGTATGGCCGAATTTAGAACTTTATATCAATGGCGGAGTTTCGTTTGTGCCATATCGTGAGCAGTTCGAAAAAATTATTGGAGGACCGGTAAATTATTTGGAAATATACAATGCAAGCGAAGGTTTTTTTGCGGCACAGGAAAAACCAGATGATGATGGAATGATGTTGTTCACTGAGCATGGCATTTTTTATGAGTTCATGCCCGTGGAGGAATATGAAAAGTCTGAGCGAGTAACAATAGGACTGCATGACGTTATGCTTAATAAGAATTATGCATTGGTGATAAGTACCACAGGGGGCTTGTGGAGATATTTGGTTGGTGACACCATCAGGTTCACCTCTTTAAATCCGTATAAAATAAAAGTAACAGGCAGGCTGAAGCATTATATGAATGCGTTTGGTGAAGAAGTTATCGTTGATAATTCCGATCTCGCTATCGCAGCAGCTGCACTAAAAACAAATTCAATTGTTACAGATTATACAGCTGCACCGATTTACTTTTCCGATCAGGGCAATGGCGCTCATGAATGGCTGATAGAATTTGAAACGCCACCGGAAAACCTCCAGGAATTTATATATCACCTTGATACTGAACTAAAAAATGCTAACAGTGATTATGAGGCAAAGCGTCATAAGGATATCGCCTTGAGGTTGCCTGTGGTAAGAGCACTCGTCCCCGGAACTTTTACAAAATGGCTCCATACAAAGAACAAGGTCGGAGGCCAGCATAAAGTGCCACGGCTTAGCAATGAAAGGACCACACTGGAAGAGATACTTGCAATTGCCAATTCATGAAAAAAAAGATCCTTCGTACAATTTTCTTAGTGTTTCTGTTTTTGCCGCTACTGGCAGCAGCACATTTTTTTGTATTCCCGCAGGAAACACGCTGCATATTGATAAGATTTGCTGATCTTGACAAACAACAAAATATCTATTTCAGGAAGGGCACTGCTGTTGAAAAAATATCCAGGCTTCAACATTTAAGATCTGCAGCCGAAACAAGAGTGAAAGAATTCTGGAACAACGAATGCCCACTCAATTATACTATCATCTATTGCAATAGCGAGGCAGAATTTAATAAGTATGGAGTTGCTGGTGCCCCGGCTGCAACCCAACTAAAACTGGGAGCCTACGTGGTATTACAGGAAAGAAGCCTGGATCCTGATATCATTGCACATGAAATAGCACATACTGTACTTTATAACACCATTGGCTGGTACAGAACAAAATTCAAGATACCAACCTGGTTCGATGAAGGCCTTGCGATGCAGGTAGACGACAGATCATACTATTCAATCGATACATTATTGGAAATAAGAAAGGGAGGCCTTTCATTACCCGATGTAACACAAATGGAAAACCATGGCCGTTTTTTTTCCGGCGATATCATGCTTAACTTTTCTACTGCTAAATTTACCGTACATGAATGGCATAGGACACACTTGCTTGAAACTTTCATTGAAGCTATTAATAATGGCGACAGTTTTAAGGAAGCGTATAATAAGGATGCAACTAAATAATGTTCAGCGGTAAAAATATCGGGAGGTTCCTAACGGCGGCAGTGCTGATTTATTTACTTTTGCCCGGAACATAAAACCAACGAATGAAATTACTACAGGATAAAGTCGCTATAATTACTGGTGCAGCCCGTGGTATAGGGGAGGCCATTGCGATTAAATTTGCTGAGCATGGAGCGTGCGTAGCGTTCACATATGTAAGCGATTCCAGCAAAGAAAGGGCAGCGGCATTGGAAACAAAGCTCAACACATATGGCATTCGCTCCAAAGGATATCAAAGCAATGCCTCAGACTTTTCCGCATGCGAGACACTGGTAAACGATGTGATGAAGGAATTCAGTAAAATAGATATTTGCGTGAATAATGCCGGAATTTCAAAAGATAATTTATTACTGCGAATGACACCGGAACAATGGGATGAAGTGATTCAGGTGAATTTGAAAAGTGTGTTCAATATGACAAAACACATTATTAAACCGATGATGAAAGCACGTAGTGGCAGCATCATTAATATGAGCAGTGTAATTGGTGAAATGGGAAATGCAGGTCAATGCAGTTATGCCGCAAGTAAGGCCGGTATAATTGGATTTACAAAAAGCATTGCAAAAGAATTAGGTAGTCGCAACATTCGCAGCAATGCCATTGCGCCGGGCTTTGTGGAAACAGATATGACCAGTTATTTAAAAGATGGTGAAGGCGCAGAAAAATACAAGGCAGACATTCCGCTTGGAAGGTTTGCAACAACCGAAGATATTGCCAACGTTGCATTGTTTCTAGCGAGCGATATGGGAAGTTACCTTACCGGACAAACCATCAGCGCTTGTGGTGGATTAAATATATAGTTAACCCTGCAAATAAGCCCACGCTAAAACAGCTACATGCTTTCATACGAAAAATTATTACGCGACAATAAGGAATGGGCGAGCAAGCAAAAGGAAATGGATCCTGATTTTTTTAAACGCCTTGCCGCACAGCAGGCACCGGAGTTCTTATGGATCGGTTGTAGCGACAGCAGGGTTCCGGCAGATAAAATAACCGGTACTATACCGGGCGAAATTTTCGTCCACCGCAACATTGCAAACCTTGTTGTAAATACAGATATTAACTTATTAAGTGTTCTTCAGTACGCTGTTGAAGTGATAAAAGTGAAGCATATCATTGTATGCGGCCATTATGGTTGTGGAGGGATTAGGGCGGCCATGGACCAGCATTATTATGGGATCCTTAATCATTGGCTAAAAAACATCAAGGATATTTACAG
Source organism: Ferruginibacter sp. (assembly GCA_039920685.1). GTDB lineage: Bacteria > Bacteroidota > Bacteroidia > Chitinophagales > Chitinophagaceae > Ferruginibacter. The sequence goes on along the minus strand of JBDSDG010000128.1, from coordinate 916 downwards.
GCTGCACCGGGATGAAGTAGACTCCCTTCCAACAGAAGAAGAGCGGGTAAATAAGTTAACGGAGCTGAATGTGATGGAGCAGGTGTTCAACCTCGCCAAGACATCGATCGTACAAACTGCCTGGAAAAATGAGCAACGGCCGCAACTTCACGGCTGGGTTTATGCATTGACTGACGGTATCATTAAACCTGTTTGTGAAATGGAAGCTGGTTCCCGGATAGACCCTTTGTTTGAATATGATAATTTATAACCCGTAGCGAAAACAACTTCTTATTTTCAATCTTTTCATCAGTTTTCCGCCCTGATTTTCTTTTGCACAACAGTTCATTTCCCCGTTTTAATTGCTTTTCGCCTTCTTACTTTTATTGCCCGATCAAAAATCTACGGCATTTATAAAAACTAAAGAATTTATTAAAAAAATACTAAATAAATTAGTGTTGATAAAATTAAAACCCTAGCTTTGTAGCGAAGTATAATTTTACAAGCAAACAGATACATCACTTAAAAACAGAAACAATGAGCAACGCAGAAAAATTAAAAGCTTTGAAGCTAACGATGGACAAGATCGATAAAGATTTTGGCAAAGGATCAGTAATGATGATGAACGAAAGAGTATCAGTTGAACAGGGAGTGATCTCCACGGGTTCGATAGGGTTGGATGTGGCATTAGGCATTGGCGGCTTGCCAAAGGGAAGAGTGATCGAGATCTACGGTCCTGAATCATCCGGAAAAACAACATTAGCCATACATGTAATTGCAGAAGCACAAAAGAAAGGGGGAATGTGTGCATTCATAGATGCCGAGCATGCATTTGACAGCAATTATGCACAGAAGCTCGGAGTGAACATTGATAATTTATTGATCTCTCAACCGGATTACGGGGAGCAGGCTTTGGAAATTGCTGACAGGCTGATCC
>JBDSDG010000127.1:0-10379 GCA_039920685.1 Ferruginibacter sp. | reverse complement strand
TAACCCTGCAACTAAAACTGTAAATCTTAGCAGCGAAGTTTATGAAGGAAGAAATGTAGCATCCGCGGCAGTAGCTGCGCATGAGTGTGGGCATGCAGTTCAGCATGCGAATGCGTATTCTATGTTAATGCTTAGAAGTAAACTAGTGCCAGCTGTTAAGATCAGCAGCACACTCTCACAATGGATCATTATTGCAGGACTTGGTGTAATGGGATTTGGCGGAGGCAATCCAACCGTGCTATTAGCTGGTATTATTTTATTCGCCGTTACAACACTTTTTACAATAATTACGTTGCCGGTTGAATTCGATGCTTCTGCAAGGGCACTCAATTGGCTGGGTAATGCCAATATAACCACTGCATCGGAAAAGGGATTTGCAAAAGACGCACTTAAATGGGCTGCGCTCACCTATGTTGTGGCTGCACTTGCCTCGATTGCAATGCTCGTTCAGTATATATTAATTTACCAGGGAAGAAGCAGGGACTAAAATTAAAAAATACGAAAGTGAATATTTTCTCTTGAAAATATTTAACTGATAAGTCTCAACTATATTTGCTCATACAACTATTATAAAATGGATTTTGGAAAAGAATTTGAAAAATATGCCGTAAAGCATAAAGGCATCAGCAGTAATATGCTGCACAGTTATGTGAATCATAACGTAACAAACCTCACCCCGAATATCATTGAAGAGAGGCCTATGAACATTGCAGTAATGGATGTTTATAGCAGGCTCATGATGGACAGGATCATTTTTCTGGGTTACCCGATCAATGATGAGGTAGCCAACATCGTTACTGCCCAGCTACTTTTCCTGGAAAGCACTGATCGAACCCGTGATATCCAGATGTATATAAATAGCCCGGGCGGTGGTGTTTATGCTGGCCTGGGAATGTATGACACCATGCAATTCATCACCCCGGATATCGCAACCATTTGTACCGGTATGGCTGCAAGCATGGGCGCTGTATTAATGTGCGCAGGTGCAAAAGGAAAGCGTACTGCACTAAAACATAGCCGTATCATGATGCATCAGCCAAGTGCAGGTGCGGGCGGACAGGCAACCGACATTGAGATCACTGTTAATGAGATCAGGAAGGTCAAACATGAATTATACGAGATCATTGCGCACCATACCGGTCAGCCTATTGATAAAGTTACCATTGATTGTGACCGTGATTATTGGATGACCTCAACTGAAGCAAAAGCTTACGGACTCGTTGACGAGGTATTACTGATGAATCCGAAAAAAACAAAAAAAGATTAAGTAAAAAAATAATTGATAAGTAATATGAACTTTTATTCAAAGAATATTAGGCAGGAAGATGAGGACATGCCATCATTACCAGAAAACCCTATGGAGAAAATGATGAGCGGATGGATGTTTGATAAGAAATTTATTGAACAGCGTAAAGTTTTTTTATGGGGAGCCGTAGAAGACAAAACAGCAAAGGATATTGCTGACAGGCTTTTATATCTTGAGGCATTAGACCCTGGAAAAGAGATAACTTTTTATATCAATAGTCCGGGAGGCCTGGTTACAAGCGGTATGGTGATCTACGATGTTATGCAAATGATAAGCTCGCCTGTAAGCACGGTGTGTATGGGAATGGCTGCAAGTATGGGCAGTATATTGTTAAGCGGAGGCGAAAAAGGAAGAAGATTCATTTTTCCTCACGGTGAAGTAATGATCCACCAACCCAGCGGTGGTGGAAGGGGAACAAGTGCTGATCTTGAGATCATGGCTGTTCAAATGCTTAAAACAAAACAACTCGGTGCAAGAATATTGGCGGAGAACTGTAACCAGACATATGAAAAGGTAATGAAGGATTTTGATCGTGATTACTGGATGAATGCCAACGAATCTGTTGCATATGGAATAGTTGACGGGGTTTTAAATAAGTTCTAAGTTCCTCCATATATACTTATTAAGTCATTTGAGCACATATCCGTGTTACAATGATTGTTTTCTACTAACTGTTCTTTCATAGAACAAGTTTGCCGGGGTTTTGTACCTTTGAGCAATGCCGGGAGCATAATCGGAATCAAGTATGGCCAAACAACAAATATTACATTGTTCATTTTGCGGAAGAAGCCGCGATGAGGTCAAGATCCTGATCGCGGGGCAGGATGGGCACATTTGTGAGAACTGTGTGGAGCACGCCCAGGATATTATCTCGCAAGAGCTTACTAATAATATAGATGCAAAGAGTTCAACTACAACTGCTCATAAACTTACCGTTAAGAAACCCATCGAAATTAAAAAATTCCTGGATGAATATGTGATAGGTCAAAATGACGCAAAGAAGATCCTTGCGGTGGCTGTTTATAATCATTACAAGCGGCTAAATCAAAAGATAGAGAATGATGTTGAGATCGAAAAGAGCAATATCATCATGGTTGGAGAAACGGGAACCGGTAAAACATTGCTGGCCAAGTCAATTGCACGCATGCTGAATGTTCCGTTTGCAATTGTGGATGCAACTGTTTTTACAGAAGCAGGTTATGTGGGTGAAGATGTGGAGAGTATGCTTACACGATTGCTTCAATCCTGTAATTATGATGTAACTGCTGCTGAAAGAGGAATCGTTTATATAGATGAGATCGATAAGATTGCACGTAAAAGCGATAATCCGTCGATAACCAGGGACGTAAGCGGTGAAGGTGTTCAGCAGGGGTTATTAAAATTACTGGAAGGCAGTGAAGTGTTGGTGCCGCCGCAAGGTGGCCGGAAGCATCCTGAACAAAAATTAATAAAGGTCAACACCCAGAATATATTATTTATTTGTGGAGGTGCATTCGATGGGATTGATCGCATCATTGCCCGCCGCGTTAACACCAACGCCATTGGCTTTAATGTAAACAAGGAATTGCAGGAATACCAGCACAACAACTTGTTGCAGTTCGTAAATTCAGTGGACCTGAAGCACTTTGGCCTTATACCAGAATTACTGGGTCGCTTACCTGTAGTAACTTATTTAAATCCCCTGGATGCAGAAACGCTCCGGTCTATACTAACAGAGCCAAAGAACGCATTGATAAAACAATTCACCAGGTTGTTTGAAATTGAAGGTATCGTGCTCACATTTGAGCCTGCTGTGTATGACTTCATGGTTGAAAAGGCCCTTGAATATAAACTAGGCGCCCGCGGATTGCGTAGTATAACTGAAGGCATTCTTACTGATGCCATGTACGAATTACCTTCTCAAAAAGTAAAATCATTTGATGTTACGCTGGAGTATGCCAAACGAAAATTCAACACTACCAAACTCAGCTTACTGAAGGTTGCCTGATAATTATATTTATGATCTGAGCTGTAAGCCCTAAGTACTTACAATCCCCTCATCTCACAAATCATACACCATCGATCAAAATCACATCCCAATATTTTTTTTCATTTTAGGTGGTTGAATTATTTCAATTTATTTTCGCCTTTAATAACCTTCTGCGGTTTCAATTTAAATCTTACATAAAATATGGTTGACGTAATTCTAGGATTGCAATGGGGAGATGAGGGCAAAGGAAAGATCGTGGATTTTTTTGCAAAGAACTATGATGTTATCGCAAGGTTCCAGGGCGGACCAAATGCTGGTCATACATTGTATGTAAATAATAAAAAGATCGTCCTTCACCAGATCCCAAGTGGTATCTTCCATGAGGATAAAACCAATCTTATAGGGAATGGAGTTGTATTAGATCCGATCACTTTGAAAAAAGAATGTAAGGATGTTTCCGATATGGGGGTAGATTACAGGAAGAACTTATTCATCAGTGAGCGAGCGCATCTCATTCTTCCAACACACCGTGCACTTGACAAAGCAAGTGAGCTATCAAAGGGTCACGATAAGATCGGGAGCACTTTAAAGGGAATTGGTCCTGCATATATGGATAAAACAGGAAGGAATGGTTTGCGTGTCGGTGACCTGCTTGATAAAACTTTTACAACTCAATACATCCGGCTTCGGATGAAACACCAACGCCTGCTCGATAATTTTAATTTCCAGGAAGATATCAGCAGCTGGGAAGAAGAGTTTTTTGAAGCGCTTGATTTCCTGCGTGATTTTAAGATCGTAAATGGCGAATATTTTATCAATGAAAAAATAAGCAGCGGAAAAAAAGTTTTGGCTGAGGGTGCGCAAGGCAGCATGCTTGATGTTGACTTTGGAACTTTTCCATTTGTTACAAGCAGCAGTACTATATCGGCTGGTGTCTGTTCAGGATTGGGAATTGCTCCTCAACACATAAAAGAAGTGATAGGTATTTCAAAAGCATATTGTACAAGAGTAGGAGGTGGCCCATTCCCAACGGAGCTCACAGATGCAACAGGTGATTTTTTACGAAACGCCGGTAATGAATTTGGAAGCACAACAGGCAGGCCACGCAGGTGCGGATGGATCGATCTCATCGCTTTGCAATTTGCGTGTATGATCAATGGTGTTACTCAACTGGTAATGACTAAAGCAGATATTCTTGATGGACTTGATGAGTTGAAAGTATGTAAAGGATATAATATCAATGGTGAAGAAAAAAATTATGTTCCATTCCAGATGAATCGTGTAAAAATTGAGCCTGTATATAAAAATTTTTCGGGTTGGAAAACAATAGTATCCGAAATAAATAATTATTCCGATTTACCCGAAAAAATGAAGACATACATTAATTTTTTAAACGAATTTCTAAAAGTGCCTGTAAAATATATCAGCAACGGACCCGGCAGAGAGCAAATTGTTGCTGCATAAAATAAATAAAAAAAAACTTCAAAAATATTTGGCGAATTGAAAAACTCGTGGAAATTTTACAACATTAATAATTATCCTGTTTAATATGACATCAAAATCTGATAACTCAAAAAAGACTGGGCCCAAGAAAAGCTCACCAACGAAAACTGACGAGGTAAAAAAACCTTCAGAGAAATCAAAATCGGATGACGATGATGATGATGATCTTGAGGATGAAAAAGACCTGGAAGCCAAGCCTGCGAAATCAAAAAAATCATCCAAAAAATCTGACGATGATGAAGAAGAGGATGATGTTGAAGTTGCCGACGATTGGGAAAAGGGAGAAGAAGATGACAATTGGGATCCTGACTTTGATGAATTTGATGTGCCAAAATCTACTGGTAAAAAAGCCGGCGCTAAAAAATCGCCGAAGGATGATGACGATTTTAAAGTAGATGATGACTTTAAAGAACTCGGATTATTCAATGATATGGATGGAGATGGGGAAGAGGATGATGATTATTAATTTACCTAGTGAAAAATAATATACAAGGCTTTGCAATAGAAGACTGCGAGGCTTTCAAGCTGAAAATGTTGAGCTGGACATCCCGGTTCAACATTTTTTGTTTTATGGATAACAACAACTACGCTTTCCAGGAGCCACGGTTTCAATTTATGTTGGCTGCAGGTTGCCTGCACTCAATTACAATTGAAAATGAGGATCTTGAAAGCTTGCAATTATTTCATCAAAGACATGGCTGGCTGTTTGGTCATTTTGGTTACGATCTATTAAATAAAAATACGTCGTCAACAAAACAAGATGAAGTTGATTTCCCAGCTGGCTTTTTTTTTGCACCACAGTACATTATAAGTTTTCAGAATAACCTTGTTACAATTGAATGCAATGAACAGGACCCTGAAAAGATCTTCCAGGAAATAAATCATCAGGGGCCAGCAATTAAAAGAACCTCTAATGAAAATATTGAATTCAACAACGGCATTAGTAAAGAAGAATATATAAGTACAATCAACACATTAAAAAAACACATTCTTCGCGGCGATTGTTACGAGATTAATTTTTGTCAGCACTTTTATGAGAGCGACATTATGATCGATCCACTTGATTTTTACCACAGGTTAACTCGTATCTCCCCAAATCCATTTTCAGCATTTTACAAGATCGATGATAAATATTGTTTGTGTGCGAGCCCTGAACGATTTCTAAAAAGGTCAGGTGGCAGGCTTATATCCCAACCCATAAAAGGTACCAGTAAGCGTGATTTCAGTAACATAAAAAAAGACGATCAAAATAAAAAATATTTACTATCAAGTGAAAAAGAAAAAAGTGAGAACGTAATGATCGTAGATCTTGTGCGCAATGATCTCAGTAAAATTGCGATAGAAGGAACCGTGGAAGTAAAAGAGCTATTTGGAATTTATAGTTTTCCGCAAGTGCACCAGATGATCAGTACCATTGAATGTGATATTGAGCGAAATACCCGTTGGATAGATATTATCAGGGCTTGTTTTCCAATGGGTTCAATGACAGGAGCTCCAAAGAAAAAAGTAATGGAGTTGATCTCACGATATGAAAAATTTTCACGGGGATTATTCTCGGGATCTATTGGTTATATAGATCCTTCGGGAGATTTCGATTTTAATGTTGTAATAAGAAGCCTGATGTATAATGAAACAAAAAGGTTGTTGACCTTTAAAGTTGGTAGTGGAATAACTTTTAACTGTGATGCAGAGAAAGAATATGAGGAATGTATGATGAAGGCGGAAGGGATCAGGAGAACCTCATCTCTATCTTAATGTTGTTTTGTAAGTATGCGTATGTTGAAGGCGGATTCGTTAACTAATGCTAATGCCTTTTACCTTTCCTAACAGGGTATGAAGTTTTATTATTAGGAATATTTGAATCATCCAGAAGCAACTGCACGCATTCATTCAGGATCTGGTATTTTAATGAAAGGAATAACTGCATTTTATCGGCAGGCAGCCGAAGATCATATTGACCATGGGAAGATAGTTTACTATCAAAGGCTGGGTTATACTTATTGAACGCAGCGATATCAAAAGAAATGTATTTAGCAATTACGGAAGAATTGTACTTGCCTGAAATTGGTAAGGTCTCTGCTTCTTCAAGCTCGGCAGCAGATAACTTTACGTTATTATCATAAGGGTTACCTTCTCCGCCAGGAGTAAAGAACTTATTACTGTTTCCCGCGTACACGCTACCGTTATTGGTCTCCATTACATAATGCGTTGCAATGAATTTTTTAACATGGTTGCGGCTTTCCAGCGGCAAATAATATTGAAGCGTCCAAAAATCCTTGCTGCCACTTTTTCTCATTGCTTCATAAACTTTCCCCGGACCTCCATTGTAAGCTGCAATTACCAATAACCAATCATGCATTTGCTTATATAAGCTAAGCAGGTAGCGTGCAGCAGCATGTGTACTCTTGATATAATCGCGTCTTTCATCAAAGCCATTGCTCACCACCAATCCATAATCGCGTGCAGTATATGGCATAAATTGCCAGGGTCCACCTGCACCAACACCGCTTGTTGCCCCGGTGCTTAAATTGCTTTCTATAACTGCTAAATACTTTAATTCATGTGGAAGCCCGTATTGGGCAAAAATGTGATCGATCAGGTTGAAATATTGCATGCCCCAGCTTTTCATTTTCACCAGGCTGCTGCTGTGAACCCTTAAATAATCCTGCATATAATTTTCTGCATATGGATTTACCTGTGATGAATAAGGCATCGCAGGATTATAGCTGTACCTTGAAAATAAATTTTTGAAACCATACTTGGTCAGCTGGCTGATGTATTGCACTTTTTCCTTTTGAGGGGCAGCCCTGGTCTGAACGATCTCTTCAATAACAGCATCTTCCTTTACCGTATCAATGGCAATTGAATTTGCCAGCGTATCCCCCGTTGCCTGCGAAGTGCCCTGCAGGAAGGTAAAAGATATTAATATGTAGAAGATCCATTTCATTTCACGGGATCCGGGTGATGAGAATTCTTCATCAACTCATCCGAGATTTGAAGCAAAGTTAATTCATCCCCTCTATTTGTCATGAGCTGAATGCCGAAGGGTAGGCCATTGCTATGTTTATACAGTGGAAGCGAAATAGCTGGTGTGCCTGTTAAGTTTGCAAAAACGGTAAAAATATCAGCAAGATAAACAGCGATCGGATCCTTGTCATTATCACCTATTCTAAAAGCAGTTGAAGGACTATTAGGAAGAATCAAAACATCAAACTTATTGAACACCATTGCCATATGTTCTACCAGCATTTTTCTTACCTGTAACGCTTTATTGAAATATGCATCGTAGTATCCCGTGCTCAATACAAAAGTTCCAAGCATGATCCTTTTTTTTACCTCTGTCCCGAAACCCTCACTTCTGTTTTGGAGATAAAAGGTTGTTAAATCTTTTAGAGCCTGTTGTGTGCGATGACCATAACGGACACCATCATAACGGGCCAGGTTACTGCTTGCCTCTGCAGTTGTAAGCACATAATATGCAGGAACAATATAATCAACCAGTTTTAGATCGACTGGCTCAACTGCATGTCCTGCTTTCTTTAATTCCTCAAAAGTCTGAAATAATGCTTGTGCGATCTCTTTATCCAAGGAAGGATGATCCATCATCTCCGTGAAATAACAAAACCGTGTTTTTTCATCACTGGTATTATTTTTAATAAAAAGTACCGGAGGTAAAGAGATGTTCATTGTACTATCGAACTCATCTGGTGCACTCATCACTTCTAATAGTAAACCAACATCCGGGATATTCTTACCGAATATTCCTATCTGGTCAAATGATGAGGCATAAGCGATCAGGCCATACCGTGAGATAGCCCCGTATCCGGGCTTAAAACCAATAACGCCGCAAAAATCGGCAGGTTGTCTCACAGAACCACCGGTATCACTTCCCAGGCTCAACATACACATATCCATTTGCACTGCCACAGCACTTCCACCAGATGAACCACCTGGTACATGGTTATTGCTGATCCCATTTAAAACTTTGCCATACACTGAATGTTCATTAGTGCTTCCCATGGCAAATTCATCGCAATTGCATGTTCCTATGATAATGGCATCTTCATCAAGCAGCAATTGCACAGCAGTCGCGTTATATAATGGAATATAATCTTTTAGAATTGCAGAGGCAGCCGTGATCGAATGGCCTTTGTAACAGATCACGTCTTTAATTGCGATCACAACACCATGTAATTTTTTCAAAGCGCACCCAGACTTTCTTTTATTATCAAGATCTTCGGCTTTCAAAAATGCCTCATCCTTATAAACCTGCACAAATGCATTCAGCTTATTGTTTGCCTCAATCTTTTCAACATAGAATTGTACAACATCCCGGCAAGTGGTTTCACCAAGCCTTAATTGTTGATGGTATGCAGTTATAGTTTGGTAATTGAACATGAGGGAAGTAGAAATATCTTTATTAAATCAGCCGAAGTACACCACCCAACATTGTTGCGTCGCACACTTCGGCTGAAGATCTTTATTGAGCCGTATTATTGAGGTATCTGTTGCTTATTTGGGTCTTTTTCTTTCATCCCCTCTTCAATTTCACTTTTCACGTTGGTTTTCGCATCGTTAAATTCCCGGATCCCACGTCCAACGCCCCTCATTAACTCGGGGATCTTCTTACCGCCAAACATCAATAGAATAACGATCACGATCAGGATCCATTCGCTGCCGCCAGGCATTGAAAGCAGGAATATTGAATTTAAATTTGATAACTCCATGATATAAATTTGAATTGCAAAGATATAATTTTTTAGACAGGCGATACCTCGTTATTTATAAGGCCGGCTTATTTCAGTGTAACCTTAACTGTATTGTTGAAACTTTATGATTTTTTTCGGTTTGGATATAAAAAACCCTTAAAAAACTGATCGGTTAAGTAAATGCCCGGTATAAAATAATATTACTATAGGAACAGCAGTTAATGTCGGGGAAAATATTGTAATAATGGTATTTATTAGTATCTGAATGTTATTTCGTGTAAAAATTTCACAGAAGTGCCCAAAAAAAGCGGAAAAAATTCCGCTTTCACTTATAATAATTTATAATCAGGATTTATCTTTTTTAGTCTTTGTACCCACCGCCATTCTTTTTTCTTTAATACGGGCACTCTTTCCACTTCTTTCACGAAGAAAATAAAGCTTTGCACGATTAACCCGTCCAACTTTATTCAAGACAATGCTTTCAATATTAGGAGAAAACGTTGGAAATAAGCGTTCTACACCAACACCATCACTCATTTTTCGAACGGTAAAAGTTGCAGTTGCACCCGTTCCCTGGCGCTTGATAACATCGCCTTTGAAGCTTTGGATACGTTCTTTTGAACCTTCAATAATCCTATAATTTACGGTGATGTTGTCACCAGCTTTAAATGTTGGAAGCTTGGCCTTGGTTGTCAGCTGCTCATGAACAAATGCTATTGCGTTCATATCTTTAATTTTAACGGACGGCAAAGGTAGTGGTAAAAGTTTAAAGTTGCGTGTTTGGAGGTAAAGATTTTAGGAAGTGAGATGTCATCTACCTCCAGATGTCATCTACCCCCAGATGTCATCTACCCCCTAGATGTCATCTACCCCCAGATGTCATCTACCCCCT
>JBDSDG010000126.1:0-6374 GCA_039920685.1 Ferruginibacter sp. | reverse complement strand
CAGAAGAAACCATCCGGAAATAAAGGTTATCGTCCAGCATTCTGAAACACGATGTTTTACAGGTCGTGAATATGAGCTTGCAGGAATAGAAGTTAAAGAGGATATAAGTGATTGCGATGTTTTCCTGGGAATAAAAGAAATACCGGTAGATATGTTGATCCCGGGTAAGGATTATTTATTTTTCTCGCATACAAAGAAGTTACAGCCATACAATCAAAATCTTTTGCAGGCCATCATTAAGAAGCAGGCCACGTTGGTGGACTATGAGTGCCTGGAGCATGATGATGGAAAGAGGATAATCGGTTTTGGATTTTTTGCAGGGATCGTTGGTGCTCACAATGGCATGATAGCATATGGGAAAAGAACCAGTGCATATAAACTTGAAAAAGTAAATTCATCCAAGAACTTACAACACCTTATTCATACTTATTTTGGATTGAAGCTCCCAAATGTAAAGATCGCTGTAACAGGCAGCGGACGCGTTGGCCACGGAATACTAGAGGTTATGAACTTACTCGGAATAACAGAAGTTGAACCAGACGAATACCTGGCTAAAGAGTTCGCATATCCTGTGTATGTTCATTTAAAGGGCGCATCGTTATATAAAAAAAAGAGTGATGAAAGTTATGTAAGAACTGATTTTCACGAAAACCCTTCTCAGTATGACTGTACCTTTTCAAACTACATACCTTATACGGATATTTTGATGAATGGAATATACTGGGAAAAGAATATTCCGCGATTATTTGAATTAGACCAGCTGAAAGATCCAAATTTTCGGATACAAACGATCGCCGATATCACAGATGATATGAATGGCTCTGTACCCTGCAACATAGGTGATTCAACTATTGACAATCCCGTATATGGTGTTGACAAAAAAACGTTTCAGCTAACCGATCCATACCTTGCAAACTCAGTAGATGTAATGGCTGTAGGCAATTTACCTAATGAACTTCCAAGAGATGCGTCCAGGTATTTCGGTGAACAATTAATAAAGTTTGTATTAAAGGATCTTGTGGAAGGCAACAGTAAAATTATTGATAGAGCGACTATCGTAAAAAAAGGTAAGCTTACTGAACCTTTTTCTTATATGAAGGAGTATGCCGGAGAATAATGCCTCTGTTTGTCCTCGTTTTCAAAAATTTAAATAATAGTCCTCCATAAGTTCTTTAAAGGAACTTGTGTAATTCTTTTGATCATCATAAATGGTCAATTCATTTATAACTGAATTCTTTTGATCTGCTGAAAGCAATAATACAGATCGAAAATGTTCATGCATAGAAGAATGCCGGATCAATAATTGCTGATTAATGAACAAGCCAGCCTCATTAGACAATTCCTCAAAATATTTAGTACGCGACCGTGGCAATAATACAATTGCAGAACCTGATGCTGCGAGGTGATGTTTAATAAAATCAATTAAGGTAGCTAATGTTAAGGTGGTATCGTGCATGGCTGCGTTCACTTCCTTCAATGGAGATCTCAGATCACCTTCATAAAACGGGGGATTTGAAATAATAAGGTTGTATTTCTTATGGGTTGCAATTAGCTGTATTGCTAAATTGATAACTGTTATACGTCCCTTCCAGGGAGAAGACATAATATTTTCACATGCCTGCAAAGATGCACCAGGATCAATCTCTACTGCATCAATTAGTCCATTTACCTTTTGTGCTAACATTAAACTTAATAATCCTGTACCACAGCCAACATCTATGATATTGTTTATTTCTTTACCGTGGAAAGCTTTCGCTGCCCATGCCCCAAGTATACACGCATCGGTACACACTTTCATTGCGCACTTGTCTTGCCTTGTAATAAATTGTTTAAATTGAAAAAAAGAATTAGACATAATTCATATAGGTAGGACTTACCATTCCGCTCTTGCACTCGGCGAAATACCAAGCGGCGAAAATTCTTTGTTGAGAAATTTAAAATAACCTGTTATCGCGATCATCGCAGCATTATCAGTACAATATTCTATTGGAGGTATAAAAATATTCCAGCCATGCGACTCGCCGGCTTCCTGTATTGCTTTTCTTAGTCCACTATTAGCGCTCACTCCTCCAGCGAGACAGATATTTGAGATGCCTGTTTGATCAGCTGCAGATCGTAATTTATTAACCAGTATACTAACAATGCGTTGTTGGATCGATGCACAGATATCCGCCATATTATTGTCAATAAAATTCTTCCTTTCCTCCTCGGTGGCTAAAAACTCCTCTTTATAAACATTTGATCTTCCTGCATTTTGTAAAAAATATAGGATGGATGTTTTAAGCCCGGAAAAACTGAAGTCCAGTCCAGCGATCTTTGGCTCAGGAAATTTATATGCATTTGAATTCCCCTCTTTTGCGTATTTGTCTATCAATGGACCGCCAGGGTATGGCAAGCCAATCAATTTCGCGGACTTATCAAATGCTTCTCCTGCGGCATCATCTATTGTTTGTCCTATTACAACCATGTGCGAGGGAGAATCACATCTTACGATCTGCGTATGTCCTCCACTGACAGTTAAGCATAAAAATGGAAATGAAGGTTTAGGTTCGTCAATGAGGTTAACCAATACATGGGCCTGCATATGATGAATAGCGATTAAGGGAATGTTCAATGCCAGCGACAAGGATTTTGCAAACTGACCTCCAACAAGCAGCGCACCAATAAGCCCGGGAGCTTGTGTAAACGCTATTGCAGAAAGCTCCTGCAGTCTGAAGCCTGAAATCCTCATAGCCTCATCAACCACAGGTACGATATGCTGCATATGTGCACGGCTTGCCAGTTCAGGTACAACGCCACCATATTTTTCATGGATTTTCTGGGTGGCAATGATGTTAGAAACGATCTTGCCGTCAACACATACCGATGCAGCAGTTTCGTCGCAGGAAGATTCTATGGCGAGAATTGTTATTATAAATTCTGAATTTTGAATGATGAATGATGAAAACTAATATAAATTTTGAATTTTGAATGACTCTCAAAACAATTGTATGAATAATATTGATGAATTCAACATTCAAAATTCAAAATGATTCCTTAAGATCTTATCGCAACAACAGGATCCATCTTTGCAGCTTGTGATGCAGGAATTATTCCTGACAGTATGCCAACTACCAGGCAAATGATAATTGTTACCATTAGCATTGGTATAGAAATGTAAACAGGAAAGTCTGCAAGGTTTGTTATGATCAGCGTTGTAATCCAAACGAACAATAATCCAAATGCACCACCCAGTAAGCACAATAGAGAAGCTTCCATTAAAAATTCGAAAAGTATGCTTCTTTTCTTTGCACCAATTGCTTTTTTTAATCCAATGATACTTGTTCTTTCCTTTACAGTCACGAACATGATATTTGCAATACTGAACATGCCAACAATAAGGCTTATTCCGCCAATTATTGAACCAACCACATTCAGTGTTACAAAAAACGAGGATAGTGCCTTACTAAATGCTTCAACACTATTTAAAGAAAAATTATCTTCTTGTAAAGGCGACAACCGGCGCACTTGCCGCATGATTCCTTTTAATTCATCCATTAATGCAGAAGTAGTTACCCCTTCCTTTCCTTTTGCGATCAGAATCGGGTTGCTGTTCTTTGCATCAAATACCTGCTTACAGAAATTATATGGCATCATAATGCACTGGTCATAATCCCAGCCAATAAAATTTTTCCCTTCCTTTTTAATAACACCAACAACGGTAACCTTTTTTCCCTTGATCTCCACCTGTTGTCCCAGTGCTCTTTGAGTGCTACCAAAAAGTTCTTCTGCATTTGAAAATCCAATAAGGCATACCGGACTGCCTGCACTGAATTCACTATTGGAAAAAAAACGGCCATTTTCAAAACTTAATGGCTGAATTGTCATTTGTGCCTCGATGATCCCATAAACGTTTGCGTTCTCTATCACATCATCTTTATGTGAAATGGTTCCTCCTGTTTGCATGAGATAACCAATATCATCCAGCAACCTGGAACGCTCTTTTATGAGGGCAGCTTCTTCGTATTTCATGGTTGGCCTTGCCCTGAATTTCCAGATCGGCTGATCGGGGCCACCGCTATAATCCCATTTATCAATGTAGATCGTATTGCTACCCAAACTTTTGACCTCTGTTTGGATATTGCGCTCAAAACTATTTACGATCGCAAGCACAATGATGATACAGAAAATACCAAATGCCACACCGGTTAAACTTAAAGCAGTACGCATTTTATTAACCTTCAGTTCCTGGAACGTAAGCCTTAAAGAATTTGCAATTATGTTTAGCGATTTACGCATAAAACAAAAATACAGCAACCGCTCGGTTTGCTGTAGGAATTATTATTTGTGGTAATTAAGAGGTTTGAAGTTTGAGGTTTTGAGGTTTGAGGTTTGAGGTTTCATTTTTCAACCAACTATAAACTAAGAACTATAAACCAAGAAATATGAACTATGAACTCTGTCCTAAACTACTTTCCTCTCCCCCATCCAAACCAATCATTTCCATTGGCATATAACATCAAAGCAAATAATAAGATCATACCAGCGATCTGTGCATATTCTAAAAATTTCTCACTTGGCCTGCGACCGGTTATCATTTCGATCAATGTAAATAAAACATGCCCTCCATCCAATGCAGGTATGGGTAACAGGTTCATAAAAGCCAATACAATTGAAAAGAATGCTGTGATGGTCCAGAAATGTTCCCAATCCCATTCGTTGCCGGAAAATACTGATCCCATAGCTTTAAATCCGCCAACGCCTTTATATGCACCTGTTTTAGGTGACAATATTTTCTTAAACTGATCGATGTAAAACTTTAATTCTGTTCCAGCTCTTTTTACACCGGCAGGGATCGCTTCAAAAAAACCATATTTCTTTACATTATATTTAAATACTCCTAGGCTGTCAAAAGTTTCAAAGGCATAAGGCCTGTTAAAGCCGATCTTTCCTTTATCGTAAAGTACTGTACTGAAATGCATCGGATTTCCCTGGCGGCTTACAAGCAGATCAACCGTATCACCTTTTTTCTTCTGAAGCATCGTCGCTTCAAATTCATCAAAAAAATTTGTTTTCACACTATCAATTCCAACGATAAGATCGCCGTTTCGCAATCCTGCCTTATAGGCATTAGTAGAATCTGCAACATCCAAAACAAATACAGGAACCCGGGGACTGATCAAAGGGCCTTCTGTACTTTTTTTCTTTTCAACTAATTTGCCGATGAGGTCAACAGGCATTTTAAGATCCATACTGTGGCCACCTCTTTCAATAGTAACATTGTCATTTACTATCAGGATCTTTCTCAGGATATCACCGTACTCTTCAACAGGCTTACCGTCTACCGCCAAAACCTTATCACCATTTTTAAAATGAAGATCATTAAAAATGGAATCATTAAATACGATCCCGTCCTTTAATGAAGACGCAGGAATTTTCTTTTCTCCCCAAACCATCAATATGCCTGCATAAATAATAAATGCGAGCAAAATGTTGACAGTAACACCTCCAATCATTATGATCAACCGCTGCCAGGCCGGCTTACTTCTGAATTCCCAGGGTTGTGGTGGAAGTTTAAGTTGTTCCTTGTCCATGCTCTCATCAACCATTCCGGCAATTTTCACATAACCACCTAAAGGAAGCCATCCTATCCCATATTCAGTTTCACCGATCTTTTTCTTAAAAATGGAAAACCATGGGTCAAAGAATAAATAGAATTTCTCAACCCTGCACTTGAACCATTTAGCCGTTATATAATGGCCAAACTCGTGCAATACAACAAGTATGGAAAGGGATAATAATAATTGTGCTGCCTTTAAACCTACACTACTCCAGTCAATTGCCAATAACGTCATAGATCATAAAGCCCTTAGGCATTAAATTGTGAAAACATATTTTGTCCTTTTGATCGCTCAGACCTAAATCTCAAACATCAAACTTCTTACAGCTTCATTAACGAGGCCGCAAAGTTACGTGCCTCACCGTCGCTGTCAAAATATTCCTGTAAAGTTGGCTTTTCTATAAAGCTTATCTGTTCCATAGCTTTTTCAACAACAGCCGTTATATCAAGGAAACCTATTCTATTTTTCAAGAATGCCCATACTGCTATTTCATTGGCAGCATTTAGAATACATGCGGTGTTGCCTCCCTTTAACAAAGCTTCTGTAGCTAATCCAAGATTCCTGAAGGTTTTCAGGTCAGGCTCTTCAAACGTAAGATTTGGATATTTTCTAAAATTCAACCTTGGGAAATCACTTTTCAAACGTTCCGGAAATCCTAAAGCATATTGAATAGGTAATTTCATGTCGGGCAATCCCATTTGTGCTTTGATACTGCCATCTTCAAACTGTACCATGCTGTGAATGATGCTTTGCGGATGTATCACAACTTCCACC
>JBDSDG010000125.1:0-42328 GCA_039920685.1 Ferruginibacter sp. | reverse complement strand
CTTCATCCAATGGCTTTACAAAACGCATATCATAGTGGGCAGGATTAATACCTTCAGCTTTTACCTCCCTTATCGCTGAAGCAGCAAAATTTCCGGGGTGACCGAATGTGAGTATAGCGATCTCTTCCCCATCTTTTATTTTTCTGCCGGTACCAATCTTAATTTCCTTCATAGGTGTTTTCCATTCCGGCATAACACCTTCTCCTCTTGGGTATCTTATCACAAAAGGAAGCTTATTGCTTTCAAGCTGTGCGGTAAACATCAGGTTGCGCAGTTCTGATTCATTCATCGGTGCGCTTACGATCATATTTGGTACGCAACGCATATAAGCAATATCATAACATCCATGGTGTGTCGGGCCATCTTCCCCTACCAAACCTGCCCTGTCCAAACAAAATACAACTGGTAATTTTTGAATTGCCACATCATGTATCACCATATCATATGCTCTTTGCATAAATGAGGAATAGATATTGCAAAACACCGTCATTCCCTGTGTGGCTAGTCCTGCACTCAGTGTGACCGCATGTTGTTCGCAAATGCCAACGTCAAATGCACGATCAGGCATTTTATCCATCATCAGCTTTAAAGAACTCCCGCTAGGCATTGCCGGGGTGATCCCCATGATCTTTGCATTCTTTTCTGCAAGTTCTATGATCGTATGCCCGAATACGTCCTGGTATTTCGGAGGCTGCGGAATGTCAAATTTCTTCTTTGCAATTTCGCCGGTCACTTTATCAAACAATCCGGGCGCATGCCATTTGGTCTGATCTTTTTCTGCAAGGCCATAGCCTTTACCCTTTACCGTTTTTATGTGCAATAATTTAGGACCGGGAAGATCTTTAAGGTCAGACAATGTATCAATAAGCTTTGTGATATTATGTCCATCAATTGGACCAAAATACCGCAAGTTCAATGCTTCGAAAAGGTTACTGCTTTTACTCACGATTCCTTTTAGGCTTGCCTCCACCTTACTTGCAATATCACGACTGAATTTTTTTCCCACAGGCAATTTTCCAAGCGCTTTCCAAACAGTATCCCGTATATCATTGTAAGTATGAGATGTAGTTATATCAGTAAGATATTCTTTGAGTGCACCAACATTTGGATCAATACTCATGCAATTATCATTTAGTATGATAAGCACATTGCTTTTTTCTATTCCAGCATGATTCATTGCCTCAAATGCAAGTCCGGCAGTCATCGCTCCATCACCAATAATAGCAACATGTTGCCTGTCAGTTTCCCCTTTATAATGTGAGGCCATGGCCATGCCAAGTGCAGCGGAAATAGAAGTTGAAGAGTGTCCCACCCCGAAGGTATCATATTCACTTTCGCTTCGTTTAGGAAAACCGCTAAGGCCATTGTATTTTCTATTGGTAATGAAAGTGTCTCGGCGACCGGTTAATATCTTATGTCCATAGGCCTGGTGGCCGACATCCCATACCAATTGATCGTATGGAGTATTAAAAACATAATGCAAGGCAACACTTAATTCAACAACGCCGAGGCTGGCGCCAAAATGTCCACCATACACACTAACAACATCAATGATATATTGCCTCAGTTCCTCACTTACCTGGAGCATTTGGTCTTTGGAAAGTTTTTTAAGATCGGCAGGACTATTAATATGTTGAAGTAACGCCCCGGGTTTTATTTCCATTATAAGTGTGTTGAATCGTGTAAAATTATGATTTTAATATCCTATATAATAAACAAACACGGGTTTTTTTATACAACAACCTGTATTAACAGTAGCTTTTACCATATCTATAACCCTTCGATCTACGAATATTGTTGCTAAACGGTTGATGCATTGCCAATATTGCTTAACGAGTTATTTCGATATATCGAAACAGCCTGACAAGGGTTCCGGCTGTTATCGTTGAACCAGAAATTGATCCATTTTTAAGACAAGGTCCGGATCGGGAGAATTATTCAACCACTGTTCCGCTTCACTCACACGGCAGACCCCCGGAAAATCGCCCTTATAATTGCTCATATCTATTATAACCTGGAAGTGTAGATGCGGCGGCCAGTCACCATTTTCTGCCGGTGACCCAAAGTGTGCAAAATTCTCTCCGCGGGAAATAAACAAGCCTTCCCGTAAATTCCCGATATCATTAACGGATAGGTGCCCGTAAAGTGTGTAAAAATTCCTTGTATCAAGCTGGTGCTGCAGGATAATAGTGGCGCCATAATCTCCATGGTTATTATTGAATGCAAAGCTATGAACCATCCCGCCTAACGGTGCATAAACTTTTGTGCCTGCCAGTCCCCAGATATCTGTTCCCAAATGTAGAGACCTTGGTTCATCATTGGATGTTTCAAATGTTACCAGGTTTTTGTTGAATAATTCACTGCGTTTATACATGTCACGCTCTTCATTATAACCGCCGATAAGATAAGTTGCCTTCTGATCGGCTATTAATTTATCGATATACCCGGAAAACAGATTCGTGTCATTGAAAATCTCTTTGGTCAGGATCTTATTTCTTTTCGAAATATCTAAAGCAACAAGCCGGTCTTTTTTTTCATTAAAATCAACAACCCTATTAAATTCATGCTGGTGACTTTTTAATACTGCTATGAGGATAGAATGATTCATAATGTTATTATCTCAACTTCTTCAACATCTAAGAAACACAAAAACAATAATTTTGATCTTACACCACCACATTGATCATCTTGTTTTTTACGTAAATGATCTTTTTAGGTGGTTTTCCTTCCAGCCACTTTTGTACAACATCATTAGCAAGTACCAATTTTTCTGCATCCTCCTGGGTTGCCTCAATTGCCATGCTCAAATTCGTACGCAATTTTCCATTTATTGATACAGGATACTCTTTTGTTGTTTCAATTAGATACTTAGCATTAAATATAGGGTATGGAGCATCCAGTACAAACCCTTCGTTCCCTAATTCATGCCATAATTCTTCTGCAATGTGCGGGGCATAAGGGCTTAGAAGGATCAATACTTTTTCGAGGATCTCTTTTTTATGACATTTAAGATCTGATAATTCATTTACACAGATCATAAATGAGCTTACTGCAGTATTAAAGCTAAAGCGTTCGGTGTCTTCTTCAATTCTTTTGATGCTGCGATGTAATATTTTTAATTCTGCATTTGTGGCCTCACCCCCCGCCCTCTCCAATGGAGATGGAGACGAAGAAGTCCAGATCGGCCCTTTTTGTTCATCATTGAATAGTCGCCATAGTTTTTTTAGAAAACGATGCACGCCTTCGATACCTTTTGTATCCCATGGCTTACTTTGCTCAACGGGACCTAAAAACATTTCATACATGCGAAAAGTATCTGCACCGTATTTTGCAACTATATCGTCTGGATTATCAACATTGAATTTCGATTTGGACATTTTTTCAGACTCTTCTTTGAGAATGATAAATTTTCCATCTGAATCTTCATCCCATTGAATAGGAAATGCTATTTCGAGATCACTTTTTTCAAATTGTTCTTTTGTAAGCCTTGCATTCACGTCAACAAACCGGTGCCCATATTTAAATCTTAATAAGACAGGAGAAGGTTGTTCTTTTGAATAAGAAGTGATCTCTGGATCTCCATTTTCCTGTACGTTAAAAAAATAAGATTTCCCAGTTATCATGCCCTGGTTTACCAACTTTTTATATGGCTCATCAAAACTGATCAATCCAAGATCGAATAAAACTTTCGTCCACATACGACTGTATAATAAATGGCCAACTGCGTGTTCTGTGCCGCCAATATATACATCAACCTGGTTCCAGTAATCACTTGCTTTACGGTCGCAAAATATTTGATCGTTTGTTGGATCCATGTAACGAAGGAAATACCAGCTGCTACCGGCGTAGCCGGGCATGGTGGAGGTTTCCCTTTTGACCTCACCCCTAACCCCTCTCCAAGGGAGAGGGGAATTTCTCTCAACTAAGTTCTTATCTTCTTTTTTATCAGAAAGTTCTTTTTCAATTTTATTTAAAACCGCGATTACTTGATTTGTAATATCCTCATTTGTAAATCTAAGCATGGTAAATCCAAACTCATTCAGCCATTTCTCTCTTGCAGAATCAAATATTTTCTGCCCTTCTTCATCATGGTATCCACCATCAATTTCTATGATCAATTTTTTCTCCAGACAAACAAAGTCAGGAATAAAACCTGCTATGGGATGTTGCCTTCTGAATTTATTTCCTTCTATATTCCGGTTTCTTAATTCCTGCCATAAGATATCTTCTGCTTCAGTAGGATATTTTCTATTTTCTTTCGCGAATTGAATAGTGTTTTTCCATTCAATTGCCGTACTGTTTTCATAACCATATTCAGACGCCATATTCGTTCCCTGAATAGGTTTTGGAATTTTGTCTTTCGTTCCCCTCTCCTTTGGAGAGGGGTTAGGGTTGAGGTCAACCTGAACCCAATCAGCAAGATTCGCCAGCGGCCCTTCCCCTTCCGGCCCGGGCCCGTATTTTTCAACATATGGTAATTCCAATGGTAATTCGCTTTCGTCAAGCGGCATGGCAACTTCATCAACCCATACAATTGGAAATGGCTCGCCCCAATAACGTTGACGGCTAAAGCCTGCATCCCTCATTTTATAATTTATTTTTCGCTTTCCAATTTCCAGTTCTTCAATTTTATTGATCGCTATTCCAATTGCATCTTTCATCAACAAGCCGTTCAGAAAACCGGAATTATCGAGAATGGCATCTTTAGTAGGATTTGCTTCTTCACGGTTGTAGTTTCCACCAATGATATTGGTGATCGGAATATTAAAATGCTTTGCAAATAAAAAATCACGCTGGTCGCCACAAGGCACGGCCATGATCGCCCCTGTTCCATATCCGGCCAGAACATATTCCGCTATCCAGACAGGTATATCTTTTCCATCAAAAGGGTTTTTAGCATATGCGCCCGTAAAACAACCAGTGATCTGCTTTACTTCGGCCATGCGTTCCCGGTCGCTTCTGCTTTTGACATAAGTAAGGTATTCATCAATTGCCTGCTTTTGTTCACCAGTTGTGATCTTTGACACCAGTTCGTGTTCCGGGGCAAGCACCAAAAAGTCTACGCCGAAGATCGTATCGGGACGGGTTGTGTAAACTTTAATCGCCTCACCCCCAACCCCTCTCCCCCGGGAGAGGGGAGTTTGACTATTTATTACTACTTTGATTTTGGAAATAACAGATTCCAAATCATTTTCAACTTCCTCATTGGTAAATCTTAAGATCGAATATCCTGATTCAATCAAATATTCAGATCGAGCCTCATCGAATTTTTTTTGTTGCTCATCTTCATGATAACCACCATCAACTTCAATTAATAATTTTTCATTAAGAAAAGCAAAGTCGATTATAAAATTATCGATCACATGCTGTCTTCTGACTTTCGAATCTAACTTATTATTGCGCAATCTTTTCCATAACAGATCTTCCGCAACTGTATCAAACTTTCTATTTTCTCTTGATAGATCTTTTAAAATGCCCCAGGACTTTTTGTTAGAAGTTTCAAACGGAGTCTTACTCCCCTCTCCGGCCGGAGAGGGGCCGGGGGTGAGGCGACCGCTGAGCCGAAACTCCATCTCTGCTCCTTCACTCTTTCCGATCCAATTCCGCTGCATCTCCTTCATGCTCTCACTGAATTCAACCCGCTCCAATCCCTGCAACAATCTTTCTGCATAAGCAGTTATACGCAGATACCATTGCCGCATCTTCTTCTTTACAACGGGAAAACCACCACGCTCACTTACTCCATTGATCACTTCATCATTGGCCAGCACAGTACCCAAAGTTTCGCACCAGTTCACTTCACCATAGGCACTGAATGCAAGACGTCGCTTCATTAAATGATCTTCCTGCTCTTTTTTTGAAAATCCATTCCACTCTGCTGCAGTAAAATTTGCGGAGCCTTGCGTTTCATATTTTTTTACAAGATCAGAGATCGGCCTTGCCTTTTGCTGGGTATTACAAAAATAATGTTCAAATAATTGAAGAAATATCCACTGCGTCCATTTGTAAAAAGATGGATCGCTGGTTCTTACTTCCCTGTCCCAGTCATAACAAAACCCGATCTTATCCAGTTGGGCTTTGAATGTTGCAATATTTTTTTTTGTTGTTTCTGCAGGATGCTGCCCGGTTTCCAAAGCATATTGTTCGGCTGGGAGACCAAAGCTGTCGAACCCCATCGGGTGCAGCACATTAAAACCTTTCAATCTTTTATACCGGCTGTATATGTCACTCGCTATATACCCGAGCGGATGCCCGACATGCAAACCTGCACCACTCGGATAGGGGAACATATCCAATACATAATATTTAGGTTTGGAAGATTCATTCGATACTTTATATACCTTATTGCTCTTCCATTTTTCCTGCCATTCCAGTTCTATTTTCCTAAAATCGTATTCCATCCTGATCTTTCTTTTTTTTATTTGCCCAACTACGGTATTTCTTTGTGACATCGTTGCGTCGCACACTTGTACTGCATAAATTCTATTCAGCGGTTATGAATGAAAGTAGCTTTAACAAAATAATAAGCAATCTCATTCCAACATTAAAAATATATTTGGCGGGCAATCGTTTTGCAGATGGCAAAAATAAAACAAACCACTCAAAAACCTTTATTTTTGTGCACTTTCAGAAGCATATTATTAACCTGTTATAAGAAATATACATGGCTCAATTTGGAAAAGCATCCAGCAAAAGAGGAAAACCAAATTACACAGGGGCTATCATCGGCGTGGCATTGGTGTTATTCTTATTCGGTATTGTTGGCTGGTTCTTTTTGAACCTGCGTAAGACCGGAGATTATTTTAAAGAGAATATCCAGGTTCACGCTTGGCTGAACAGGGATGCATCCAAAAAACAGATCGACAGTCTTAAGAATTATATTAGTTCCATCCCTTATGCAAACAGGGTTGAATATGTTACTAAAGGCATGGCAATACAAAAGTGGAATGCAGATAACGATACTACCTGGAAACAATTTATCAGCAACAATCCGCTGCCGGAAAGCATAGATTTTTATATAAAGGCAAAATATGTAGAGCAGGATAGCCTCGATGTACTGGCAATGAATTTGCAGGAGGCATATCCCGGTCTGATCTCAGAATTCCAATTTCCGGCAGAGACTGTATCAAAGGTGAGTAGTTATGTAAAAACTGCAGCCATCATATTTATATGTGCGGCTGTTTTACTTACCATCTTGGTTGTATTCTCCATTGATAATACAATCAGGCTCGCCATGTACAGCAACCGGTTCCTTATAAAAACGATGCAAATGGTTGGAGCAACTCGGTGGTTTATTGCAAAACCTATCAACCAGAGAGCTGTGATCAACGGATTGGTAGCTTCGCTGGTAGCCATAGCTGCAATTTGGGGAATGGTCTTATTGGTAGAAAACTTTATTCCGAATTTTAAATTACTTCACGATAACGTCGGCCTTCTTGTCCTCTTTGGAATAATTATAATACTTGGCGTAACGATCACCCTCGTTAGTACACATCGATCAGTGATCAAATACCTCCGTATGAAATTGGACGATCTATATTAAGGAATTTGAAATTCCATTATATTGCATCACTAAATAATGATGATGGCAAAAGAAAAAACCCCTGTTGTAACCCGTACAAATTTATTTGGCAGGGAAAATTATATTCTGATGATTGCGGGACTTGCAGTGCTGGCTCTTGGATTCTTCCTGATGAGTGGTGGCAAAAGCCCGGATCCAAAAGTATTTGATACAAAAGACGTTTACAGCCCCATTAGGATCACCGTAGCTCCTATTCTAATTATTGCTGGTTTTATCATTGAGATAATTGCCATAATGAAAAAACCAAAATGAGCTTTACAGAAGTGACAATTCTTCCGTTTAATATTCGCTGTATCTTACAGCGTTTTTTTTATCTCTAAACCCTAAACCCTAAACCCTAAACCCTAAACCCTAAACCCTAAACCCTAAACCTCAAACTTCAAACTTAAATGAACACCATCCAGACCATCATAATCGGTATAGTGGAAGGGCTTACAGAATTTATCCCGGTGTCATCCACCGGGCATATGATCATCGCCGAGAAACTATTAGGTACTCCCGATAATGACTTCACAAAAATGTTCACCGTTGCCATTCAATTAGGGGCAATTCTTGCGGTTGTGGTGTTATACTGGAAAAAATTCTTTGATCTTTCCAATTGGAAATTTTATTTAAAATTGATGGTTGGAGTTATCCCTGCACTGGCACTCGGCTTTTTATTTGCAGATCAGATAGATGAATTACTTGAAAGCTCTAAAACAGTGGCAGTTTCACTTTTATTGGGAGGAGTGATCCTATTGTTCGTGGATAATGCTTATAAAGAACCTAAGATACATTCTGAAAAGGAGGTTAGTTATTTAAATTCATTGGTGATCGGTTTCTGGCAATGCCTGGCAATGATACCAGGAGTTAGCCGAAGCGCTGCCTCAATCATTGGTGGGATGCAACAAAAGCTAAGTCGCAGTGCAGCAGCTGAATTCTCGTTCTTTCTCGCAGTGCCTACAATGCTTGCTGCCACAGGTTATAAATTATACAAGCATTATAAAGATACCGGCGGCTTTACAAGCGACGAAATAAAACAACTTGCACTTGGAAACGTGGTAGCATTTATTGTTGCCTTACTTGCCATCAAATTTTTTATAAGCTTTTTAAAAAAATACGGGTTTCGAATCTGGGGGATATACCGGATCATTGCAGGAATAGTTTTGTTCATTCTCATCTACACAGGTTATATAAATGCCTGAGTTGTTTTGCTGAATTGTAGTATTTTCAGTGTTCATATTTACCATTATGCAAACTGCTTCGAAGAAGGTTATTAATGGATGGGCCATGTATGACTGGGCCAATTCAGTCTATAACCTGGTAATTACATCAACCATTTTTCCTGCGTATTATGAAGCCGTTACAGGGGATGGTAATGATTCAACATTGAATGATTCGGTAACGGTTCTGGGAAGGACATTCTCAAATACTTCATTATACAATTATGCCTTAGGCATTGCTTTCTTAGTTGTAGCAATTATTTCGCCACTGCTTTCTTCAATTGCGGATTACAGGGGCAATAAAAAGAAATTCCTATTCTTCTTCTGCACTTTAGGAAGTACGGCATGCGCAGCCTTGTTCTTTTTCAATGGAAAAGAAGATCTTGTTTATGGATTGACATGTATGATCATTGCATGCATAGGTTTCTGGAGCAGCCTTGTTTTTTACAATTCCTATTTACCCGAAATAGCCGCTCCTGAAGACCGCGACCGCATAAGTGCAAAAGGGTTTTCGATGGGATATATTGGCAGTGTCATTTTACAAATTGTATGTTTTGTATTCGTGCTATCTCCTTCAACGTTTGGCATTACCAGTGGCAGCGCATCGCAGTTCTCATTTTTATTGGTGGGGATCTGGTGGTGGGGCTTTGGACAGTTAGCGTTGAGCAGGCTTCCAAAAGGCATTGCCGCAGGTGAAACAACACGTGGAAATGTATTTACCCAGGGATATAAAGAACTGAATGCTGTTTTAGCTCTTGTAAAGAAACTACCTATATTAAAACGTTATCTCCTTGCATTCTTTTTTTACAATATGGGAGTTCAAACCATAATGCTTGCCGCAACATTATACGGGAAAAGTGAATTAAATATTCCCACAACAAATCTTATTATCGCCATATTAATAATTCAGCTGGTTGCAATTCCGGGGTCATTCGCAATTGCGAGACTATCAAAGGCAATCGGGAATTTCCAGGCACTTATCCTTACAATTATCATATGGATATTGCTTTGCGTGTTAGGATATTTATTGCCACGGAACGGAATTTATGAATTCTACGGTCTCGCCACGTTGGTCGGTTTTGTTATGGGCGGAATACAATCTCTCAGCAGAAGCACCTATGCTAAATTAATGCCCGAAACAAAGGATACAACTTCATTCTTTAGCTTTTACGATGTGACTGAAAAAATAGCGATCGTAATTGGAATGTTTAGCTTTGGTTACATTAATGAACTTACCGGTTCGCAACGAAATTCCGTGCTTGCTTTAATGACCTATTTTATAATTGGATTGCTTATACTTCTTAGTGCTTTATCAAATCAAAAAAAATCCTTAGCCTTAAAATGAACCTTTTTACGATCAATACTGGTTATTTCAAACTGGATGGTGGTGCGATGTTTGGCGTTGTTCCAAAAAGCATCTGGAATAAATTAAATCCTGCCGACGAAAACAATATGTGCAGCTGGGCCCTCAGGTGTTTGTTGATAGAAGATGGAAAAAGGCTTATTCTCATTGATAACGGAATGGGCAACAAACAGGATGATAAATTCTTTGGACATTATTACCTCCACGGAAATGACACGCTTGACAATTCATTAGCTGTTCATGGGTTTTCAAGGGCAGATATAACAGATGTCTTCCTTACACATCTTCATTTTGATCATTGTGGCGGCAGCATTGAAAGATCCGGTGATAAACTGGTGCCAGCATTTAAGAATGCTGTTTACTGGAGCAATGAACGGCATTGGAAATGGGCAACAGAGCCTAACGACAGGGAGAAGGCTTCGTTCCTCAAAGAAAATATCTTACCGATCCGGGAGAGTGGACAACTTAAATTCATTGAATCATCTGCAGCTGATTTTCCTGCACAGCTGGCGGTGAGGCAGGTATTCGGACATACTGATGCTATGATGCTTCCACAGATAAATCACAACGGCCGAACCATTATTTACATGGCTGACCTGTTACCTTCTGCTGCGCATATCCCATTGCCATATGTTATGGCATATGATATGTTCCCGTTAACCACGTTAAATGAGAAACGATCTTTTTTAATGGAAGCTGTTGAGAATGATTACGTATTATTTTTTGAACACGACCCTATTATGGAATGTTGCACATTGCAAATGACTGAAAAAGGGACCAGGATGAAAGACAGCTTTAAACTCAGTGAATTATAGTTCACCAAAGGCGGGCCGCATAAGAGGGCGATGCAACTACTGCTGCTCATGGATATAATGACCGGGCAAATAAAAAGAGAAACTAACGTAGGCCTTTAAACGAAGTTAGCGGGTAGCGCAAATTTTTATAAGACATCATGTCCACTTTGATACTGCCTACTGATATCGGGCTTTCCACCCTTAAAATAATATGATTGGGATCATCGCTGATCCATGCCGTCATTTTTTCGCCACCTTCAAAAATTGTTCCTTTGATAAGCAATGGCTTGATTTTAATAGCATTGAATTTACCGTAGCGGGTCTTTATCTTTTCCTTCCCCATGTACCTGATGTACAAATGAAATATTTCGTCATCCAGGAACATATCAAACGGTATCTTATCGTCTTCCTTGTATTTTGTAAAATCAATATTACGTGCATAATAAACCATGCTTATTACATCCTGCATACAATCAGTGATCTTGAAAACACCATTAGTACTTGCTGCCGTATTTGCTGACTGGTTAAAGGTTACATTATTATATATCTTATGGCCGCCTTCATCTACATTACGGAGAAACTTCATAGGAAGCAAGCTTGCAGTATCCACGTAACTTTCATACCGGTCCCTGACCTTAAAAAAATTATCAAAGAATGAATATGATTTTCCATCACCGATATGATGATATACGGATTTACCGTTAAATCTTTCCAATGTTGTAGTGAAGGTAGCTTCCCCAGCTCCGATATAAGCGCCGAGAGCGCTGTAATAAACTTTGAACACCACGATCTCCCCTTCCTTGTATGCCTTGTTCTTTATACCACAAAAATCTTTTGAGCCGATCTTAAAACTAACTGTGCAAAAACAAAGGAGCATGATTGCAAGCCTGGTTAAATTCTTCATCTGTCTTTCAAAATTTTAATACCGAAAATTAATAAACTTCCCATTATCGCCGGTAACACTAGGTTTATAAGCCAAATCCCAAATGCTGCAGCCTGGATGCCCAGTATATTGGTGCTAAATAATCCAAAAAGCATCACGGTTGCTGTGGCTCTCACAGGAAGTTCGGTAAAACCAACCGTTGGTGCTACCACCATTACAAGATAAAAAACACTAAGAAGTAGAAAGGAAATTGTGATTGAAATATTTACATCCATTACTTTTAATAACAGCACATATTGCAAAATAAACACCATATAACGGAAAAAGGATAAAAATAAAATTCTTAACAATTGTTTACCTGTGAAAATATCCAGCACCGCGATATGATTCATCAATTTTTGCGGAACCTTTATCCTTGAGATCACCGATACCAGAAAGTGAACCCGGAAATACAACAACAACAATATAACGGTGAAGGCCACACTTGTATAAAATAATGGCGCACTGAGCAACCATGAAAGTATCCCGTTATCTGCTGGCGTTACTATATGCAGCGATTGTAGTATCGCGAGCGCCACTGTTCCCATTATCATTGTAACAGATAACTGGCTTATACTTCCAAGAATAGTGAGTGAGATAGCCCTGAGCCTTATGGGTTCTGAAACATACATGATGCGGCCTCCATATTCACCTATGCGGTTTGGAGTTAACATGGTTATACTACACCCTGCCAGGATCGCTTTGAATGATCGCAACAGTGAGAACTTTTCCAAAGGCGCGATCAATAGCTGCCATTTCTTTGCTTCGATACCCCAATTCAGAAACATTAAAATAAAAACGATCCAGAACCTGTAGTCTTGCCAGCTGATACGGATCTGCTTCCAGCGCTGCTCTACATCGGGCTGGTGAATGATCTGTTTATATAAGCTCCAGGTTAATAAAGCAAATAGCAAAGGCCCCAGCAGGTAGTTGATTATTAATTTGATATTTTTGTTCAAGAAAAAAATTATCAGTAAAAATAAGTTGCACTTTGCAAAAAGCTTCAAAAATCATTTTGGGAATAGATCCGGGAACTATTATCATGGGCTATGGCATTATTGAGATAAAAGGCCCGGAAATGCATTTACTCGAAATGAACGTATTGAAGTTGTCAGCAAAAAATGATGCCTATGAAAAGCTGGAAAAGATCCATGATACTATTTGCAAGCTGATCACTGTATACAAGCCACATAATTTTGCGATAGAAGCGCCATTCTTCGGCAGGAATGTGCAGAGCATGCTGAAACTTGGAAGAGCACAGGGAGTTGCCATCGCAGCTGCTATACAATCAGGTCTTACCGTTCACGAATACTCGCCGAAGAAGATCAAGCAATCAATAACCGGAAATGGCAATGCCGATAAGGCGCAGGTAATGAAAATGCTCCAGCAGCTTCTCAGTTTTGAAGAACACCCTGTGTATATGGATGCATCAGATGCGCTTGCAGTTGCAGTATGCCATCACTTTCAGCAACATACTTTATTACAGAGCCGTCCCAACGGTGCAATTGCAAAAGGGTGGAAAGATTTTTTACAAAAAAACCCGGCAAGGATAAAAAACGGAAAATAATCAATGCTGATACGTTCCAGGACATTGAGATGGTTGATAATATTCAGTGCATTGCTGGTTGCCATCATTGTTATTATCCAACTGATCTGGCTGCAAAAAGTTTACCGTTTTGAAAGAAAACAATTTAATATCGAAGTAACAAAAAGTATCAAAAACCTCTTCATAAATATGAAGCTGACAAATGACAGCAGCTTCACTTTTGAGAAAAACATTGAGCTTCCCCAGCCTGCAAATTACATTGCAAAAATTGACCGGATTACTTCTATTGATTCTGTAAGTAGGCTGCTTAGCAAGGAACTCACAGATTTTAATGTGCTTACAGATTGCCAGGTATCCATCTATGACAGCGAACAGAAAAAATATATTGCATCCCGATATATTGATGTCGCGGATTCATATAATAAGGATAATGACCAATTTGAAACATCCATATTCCCCAGGAATTATTCTTACATAGGAATTAATTTCCCTCACAGGAGCAGTTATATCATCATTCAAATGATGTTTTGGATCGTTTCAAGTATCATATTGCTTGTGGTGCTGATCAGCTTTGCCATTAGTGTTTTTTATCTTTATCACCAGCAATTCCTGCATGAGACTCAAAAAGATTTTATAAACAACTTTACACACGAATTCAAAACCCCGCTTTCTATCATGAAGATCGCGGCAGATGTATTGAAGCAGCCATCTATTATTGAAAAACCCGGAAAGCTTCAAAACTATGCGGACATCATTGCCGAACAGATTAATCACCTTCAAAACCAATTGAACCGGATGCTTGTCATCGCATATACAGAACACAGCACGCTGCCTTTAAAGAAAGAGCGATTTGATGTAAATACTGTTGTGCAACAAGCGATAAACAATATAAACCCACTGATAGAAGAAAAAAGCGGAGTCATAATTACAAACCTGATGACGGGAAACAGCAGTATAAATGCTGACCGTTCTTATATATTACTTGCGTTTATCAACATACTTGAGAACGCAGTTAAATATTCGGTAAAACCTACCATTACGATAAAGACGTACATGGAGGGAAACGAAATTTGTACCGGGTTCCAGGATAATGGAATTGGTATTGATCAAAAACACCAGCGCAAGATCTATAGTAAATTTTACAGGGTTACATATGGTGACATACATGAGGCGAAGGGATTTGGCCTTGGGCTTAACTTTGTAAAAAAGATAATGGATGCGCACAAGGGAAATATAACAGTAAAAAGTTCGTTAGGAAATGGGAGTACATTCACTTTGTGGATTCCCAGGAATTAAATCGATTTTATGAAGGCATCTATTTTACTGGCAGAAGATGATACTACACTAAGCTTTGTAATTAAAGATAACCTGCAGGAAGCCGGCTATGAGGTCACCACCTGTACAAATGGTGAGGTTGCATGGCAACAGTTTCAAAAAAAAGAATTTGACATCTGCCTTTTAGATGTGAACATGCCTGTACGGGATGGTTATTCTCTTGCAAAAAAAATAAGGCAGCAAACCGATGTTATCCCGATCATCTTTCTTACAGCGAAAGGACTGGAAGAAGATAAGCTTAAAGGTTTCGAGGCAGGTGCAGACGATTATATAACAAAGCCATTCAGTATGCAGGAACTGATCATGCGTATTGAAGTGTTTCTGAGAAGAACAAAAAAGTTAAAGGCTGATGTTAAAGCAGAATTTCAAATTGGCAGATTGCGTTTCAATTATAATGAGTTGAAATTATTAGATGGTGCAGACACCATTAATCTCACACAAAAGGAAGCAGACCTGCTTCACTTCTTTGCAAAAAATGTAAATAAGATCCTGAAGCGTGAAGAAGTGCTTGTAAATGTATGGGGAAAGGATGATTATTTTTTGGGGAGAAGCATGGATGTTTTTATTACCAAGCTTCGAAAACATTTTAAAGCTGATCCTGCTATAAACCTGGAAACCATTCATGGAGTGGGATTCAGGCTGAACCAGTAATTATAAATTAGCAAGTATACGTTGCTGAATCTCTTCTAATTCCTTCTTATCAAGTTTTAATGTAGGCCTGGTGAAATTCAGGTCATCGCAACTTTTTATCGGTAGCAGGTGCATATGTGCATGCGGAACCTCCAGCCCGATAACACTTATACCACACCGCTCGCATTTGAATGATCTTTCAATGGACGCGGCGATCGGCTTTGCAAAAACCAGCATTCCCGCCAGGTATTCATCCGGAAGATCAAAAAGTTTGTTTACCTCTATTTTAGGAACGACCAGCACGTGGCCCCTAACCAGGGGAGCTATATCCAGGAAAGCATAAAAATCATTATCCTCTGCAATTTTATAAGACGGTATCTCCCCCTTAATTATCCGCGAAAATATTGTCATCTCATTTTATTACAGGTTGATAAATCACTTTCCTAAACTTCAATTTTTTCGATCTTGAATTTGAGTATTCCTGCGGGTGCAGAAACTTCTACGATATCACCGATCACCTTTCCCAGTATTCCATTACCGATAGGTGAGGTAACAGATATTTTTCCGGCTTTAAGGTTTGCTTCGTTCTCAGATACGATTTTATAAGTAACCGTTTTTTTGGTTGCCTGGTTTGTTAAGGTAACTTTAGTAAGTATGCTAACCCGGCTTGTATCAATATTTGTTTCATCCAGGATCCTGGCAGTTGCAACAACACCTTCCAGGTATTTTATCTTTGCTTCCAATAAACCCTGAGCCTCTTTGGCAGCATCATATTCTGCATTTTCCTTTAGGTCTCCTTTTTCCCTGGCTTCAGCAATTGCCCGGCTTGCCGCATACCGGTCAACCGTTTTAAGCGTATGCAATTCCTCCTGCATCCTGCTAAATGTTTCCTGCGTTACGTAATTTGTGTCTCCCATAATGTTTTATTGTAGATAGGAAAAAAAATACAACGCTCCGGACGAACCAAAGCGTTGCACATATACAAATATACTAAAAAATATACCGATAACTGAGTCCGCTCAGAAGTGTTTTGGACCATTTAAAAAACCAGCAGTGGTTTTTATATACCCAGTTTTTCAAGTAAAGTTTTACTCATTTTATAAAATGCTTCGTGGGAGTACCCTGCAATATGAGGGGTAATGATCACATTTTCCCTTTCATTTAATATCCTGAAATCTTCCTGTTGTTCCTGATCAAGATCCTCTATATTCTCATTTTCAAGCACATCCAGTGCTGCTGCACTAATTTTTTGATTGGTTAGAGCCTGTATCAATGCGCTTGTTTTTATAACCTTTCCCCTGGATGTATTTATTATGATCGGCTTCTGTGTCATGGAATTAAACAGATCATGATTTGCCATGTGAAATGTATCATCGGTAAGGGGAACATGAAAGCTTATTACATCAGCATACCGGCAAAGTTGTTCGAGGTTCGCTTCTTTTACAGCAACAGTTCCAAACCCAAATTTATATTTATCATATGCAAGTACAGTAACATTAAAGGCCGATAGGAGGTTGCTAAATGCCTGCCCTGTGTTTCCATAACCGATGATCCCTATTGTCTTTCCACTTATTTCGGTTCCCCGGTTTTCTTCTCTTAACCATTGACCTTGTTTTACCTGGAAATTACTATTAGTAATGTTATTTGATAAGTTCAGCAGCAAACCCAGGGAATGTTCTGCTACGGCATTCCTGTTTCCTTCAGGCGTACTAACGCACAAAATATCTTTTTGTTCAGCATATGTAAGGTCGATCAATTCAAGTCCGCTTCCAAGCCTGCCGATCCATTTTAGATTTTCTGCTTTGTCAAGGATCGCTTTATCGATCCTGATCCTGGTTGTTATAACAAGACCTGTTGCCTCTATTATGATTTCTGACAATCGCTCATAACTGATCGTTGGCTCATACAATACCTTATACCCTTTTCTCTGAAGAGTATCTGCTAAATAAGGATGTGCATTTGAAGTGATTATGACCATCTTATATGAAAGCAATCATGCTTATTTCAATATGAACGTTCTTAGGCAGGCCTTTTACTGCCACTGTTTCCCTGGCTGGGTAATGAGAATCAAAATATTGGCCATATATTTCATTCACTTCTGCAAATAAGCTCATATCACTAAGAAAAATAGTTGTCTTTACAACATGGCTGAATTCTGCAGATGATGACTGTAAGATTGACTGAAGATTTTTCATTACCTGGTTTGCTTCTGAAGCAATATCTGAATTATTGAGATCCGAAGTACCAGGTATCAATGCTATCTGGCCTGAAATGAATAACATATTTCCTGCAAGTACTGCCTGGCTGTAAGGGCCAATGGGTGCAGGCGCATCATTTGTTTGAATGATCTTTTTAGACATCGTTTTCGCTGGTTTTAATAAAACACAAATATATCTTTTATCAACAACCTATTTTTGTAAAAATAATAGAAATGAGGATCCTTGTTTTTGGAAATGACGATAGCTGGAATGAACTCACCACTGTTGCTAATATAGAATGGATCCGTTCAGAAAATCCACATAGTTTTCACAATATAAACAACATTGATGCGTGCTTTGATCTCTCTGATGATGCAATAATCAATGAACATTCCATCATAGATAAGCCTTTATTTATTAACGCGGTATCCATGCCATTACATGGCCTTCATAAAGGGAGTAATACAATCCGGATAAATGGATGGCCAGGTTTTTTAGCCCGTGAAACATGGGAAATTGCTGGAACAATATCAACAGCGGTTGTTGAAACTTTAAAAGGTTTAGGAAAAAATCTTATAGTGGTTCCTGATGAACCCGGATTAATTTCTGCAAGGATCATTGCTATGATAATTAATGAAGCATACTTTGCAAAAAGCGAAGGTGTAAGTACCGAAGAAGAAATAGATGTTGCTATGAAGCTGGGAACAAATTATCCTTATGGGCCATTTGAATGGGCGCATAAGATCGGCATAGAAAAAATTTTTACTTTGCTTTCATCATTAAACAAAACCGATAAAAGGTACAAACCTTGCCCTTTACTTGAACAAGAAGCATTCAGTATTAAATGAGCCTTATATTAAACCTTGATACATCATTAGAAATTGCAAGTGTAAGTATTGCAACCGATGGCGTAATAATGTTTACGGTTGTTAATGATATTCAAAAGGAGCACGCTTCCTTTTTACACATCGCTATCAAGGAAATGCTTACCAGGTCTTCTTTTGATATCAGCCAGCTGGATGCTATTGCAGTCACTCATGGTCCTGGCTCATATACCGGATTACGCGTTGGAATGTCAAGTGCAAAAGGGCTTTGCTATGCATTAAATAAACCATTAATTACTATCGGCACGCTTGATGCAATGGCTGTTTCTGTGATCAATAAAACAACGGCTACTGATATATTGTATTGTCCTATGATCGACGCAAGGAGAATGGAAGTGTATACAGCGATCTATGATTGTCATATGAACCAGCTTTTACCTGCATGCGCAATGGTTCTTACCACGAGTTCATTTGAATCATTTTTAGTAAAGTATAAAATTATTTTTTTTGGCAATGGAACTATAAAGTGGAAGACGATCATGCGGACAGATAATGCAACATTTTTAGAAATGGATAATATTGCCCAGGCTATATCTACCATGGCTTATAAGGCGTTTTGTAATAAACAATTTGCCGATTTAAGGTACACTGACCCTTTTTATATCAAAGAATTTTATGCTCCATAATAGTCTTAATCAATGGTTTAGATTTAGCTGTCTACATATTAGAAGATTTTAACAATACCAGCAGATATTAAACATTTTTTCATCTGTATATTTGTAGTGAAAACACATTGATTAAGCACTTTTAAAAAATTTTCCTATGATTGTTGCAACCCAAGAAAATGAGCAGATAGCTGTATCTGCGAATGGAACAACAGAAACACTCAAGATCAATTTCCATAATCTAAAAAAGGCGGCGCTTGTTTTAAGAGCATTGAACCATAAACTTCGCCAGCAGATTTTAGGTTTGATAGAAACTGAGAAGAAGATTACTGTTACAGAGATCTATGTTCGGATGCGTTTGGAACAATCGGTTGCTTCCCAGCACCTGGCGATCCTTCGCCGTGCCGGAATTGTTGCCACCCAACGCGACGGAAAGTTTATCTACTACACCGTGAATTACAAAAGAATTGAGGAAATTAACCAGTTCGTACAAGAATTGGTTGGATAATTTCCTTACCGGCTTTTTAAGGCGGCTGAGTTTATCAGCCGCTTTTTATTTTTAACTTTGCCCCTGAATTTAATAATGAAATATGTTCATCAAACAAATTTATACCAACTGTCTTAGTGAAGCGGCTTATTACATAGAAAGTGAAGGCGAGGCCGCTATCATTGATCCTTTAAGAGATATTGAGACATATCTTGAACTTGCCCGGGAAAGAAATGCTTCCATCAAATACATTTTTGAAACTCATTTTCACGCGGATTTTGTAAGCGGGCATCTGGACCTTGCTAAAAAAACAAATGCTCCGATCATCTACGGGCCGGGAGCAAAAACGAGTTTTCAAATACATAGTGCAAAAGACAGAGAAGTGTTCAAGCTGGGAAATATCTCTTTTGAAGTTTTACATACGCCCGGTCATACGATTGAAAGCAGTTGTTATTTATTAAAAGATGAAAGCGGTAAGCCACATGCTATCTTTAGCGGTGATACATTATTTGTTGGTGATGTAGGAAGGCCGGATCTTAGTAGCGGGGAGATGACAAGTGAGGAACTTGCAGGCATCATGTATGAAACCATCCAGTCAAAGATCGTCCCCCTTAATGACGATGTGATCGTTTATCCTGCACATGGGCCCGGTAGCAGTTGCGGAAAAAATCTAGGCCCGAATACATACAGCACAATTGCAGAAGAAAAAAGATCGAACTACGCTTTACAACCTCAAACAAAGGAAGAATTTATCAAGGCAGTAACAAAGGGCCTGAATGCTGCACCAAAGTATTTTGCCATCAATGCTAAAATAAACCAGGAAGGGTATACCGATCTTTCAGACATTAAAATAAAAGGAACATCTCCTTTATCTGTTGCTGAATTTAAGGCTGCTATAAATGATGATGTTATAATTGTTGATACCAGGGATGCAATAACATTTACCCAGGGTTTTATTCCAGGTTCTCTTTTTATAGGACTTGAAGGAAGATTTGCAGAGTGGGCCGGCAGCATTTTACCTTTTGATAAACCCATCCTTTTAGTAACGCCCGCTGGTAAAGAAGAAGAAAGTGTTATTAGATTATCACGTGTGGGTTTTGATAAAATGCAAGGGTACTTACAAGGCAGTTTTGAAGCATGGAAAAATGCGGGTGAAAAAGTGGACCTTATCATCGATGTAGAACCTGATGAGTTAATAATGGATATACCACACGATCCAAACTTAGTGGTTGTGGATGTGAGGAGAGACATGGAATTTGCAGAAGGTCATTTGCCTGCAGCCATTAACCTGCCGCTTGGTGAAATGATCGACCCTGCACACCTGGCTCAATTTGAAGACAATCAGAATTTATATGTTCATTGCGCCGGGGGCTATAGAAGCGTAATTGCGGCTTCACTATTGAAAAAGCAGGGCATCCACAATTTAAGGAATGTGCTTGGAGGGTGGTCCCGGATCAAAGAACTGGAGAAAGTAAAGATCGTAAAGGAAGCAAGCATGTTAAATTAATTAGTGATTCAGGTTTTCATAAGGGAGGAGGGGCAGTATCTATCCATTCAACTTTATATTCTTCCAGGAATTCCCATTTCCATCGGCGGTGGCTCCATAAATAATTATCAGGATGTTCACGGATCGTTTCCTCTAAAAAATCTCTATACAATAAAGTGACCTCACCTTCCTTTAGGGTTGACGCATCTTCTGTCAGGATTCCTGGCCTGAATTCATAATATCCTCTCTTCACTTTAATAAATTTGACAAACACGATCGCTGATCCGTTTCTTCTTGCACCTTTATCAGGCCCAGTTACAAACGGCGTTGCTTTATTGAAAAAATATAGCCAATAGACTCTAGTGGGCCCGCCTGGGTTTTGATCGGCAGCGAGGCCAATAGAATACTGCCTGTTAAAAACATCATGGCGCCTGTCCCGGAATTCATGTGCCCCAACCAATACGGTTCCAAATTTTTCCCGCTGCCTGTAAAATATCTTATCAAGTGCCTTGTTCTCGATCTTCATATAAATTCCAACGAATGGAATTGACAGTTTTTTGGAAACGCCCCAATTTACATATTCCCAGTTCATCTGGTGACCACCCATAAATTGTATGTTCACGCCTTTTGCAGCTAACGCATTTATTTCATCCAGGTAAACCACCGATCGTTTATTGAATTCCTTTTCGGATATACTTAGTAGTTTGATCGTCTCAATAAATGTGTCAACCAGGTTTTTATAAAATTGTTTTGCGATCTTCTTGCGGTCGTCCAGTGATCTTTCAGGAAAGGCTATGCTCAAATTATAAAGAACAATACTTTTTCGATAGCCAATCAGCCTGTAGATCACAAAATATGCGAAATCACTGATGAGGTATAAAACAGGAAAGGGCAGTAATGAAATAATGTAAAGTAAACCGTAGATAATATAATACATTCTTAAATAAAAATTGATTGCCCTGTCAGTTGCAAAGGTATGTGCTGCTGATGAAAAATAATTGATGTGAAGAGCCAAGTGCTTCTCCAGTCTACAATGACAGTTTTATAATATGGTGTTTTGGGTTATTTCGCTTCTGTTTGGATAGTCTGTATTATAATGCAAGCCGCGGCTTTCTTTGCGGAACTCGGCGCTTTTTACAACCAGGTATGCAACCGTGATCATATTGCGTAATTCACATAGTTGGGATGACACCTCCGTTTGCTGGTATAATATCTCTGTCTCCTCATGTAAAAGATCAAGTCGCTTGTTTGCCCTGTGCAAACGTTTATTATTACGAACAATACCAACATAATCACTCATGAGAAGCTTTAATTCTTTCAGGCTTTGAGTCATCAGGATCATTTCGGAAGGAGCAGTCGTGCCTGCAGTGTTCCAATCAGGAATATTGTTATTGATCTCTATATTATCTATTTTTTTTACAGCTGACAAATAACTGCGGTGTGAGAACACCATTGCTTCCAACAACGAATTGCTTGCAAGCCTGTTTGCTCCATGCAAGCCTGTACTTGCACATTCACCTGAAGCATATAAATTTTTGATCGATGTATGTCCCCATTCATCTGTCTTTATACCACCGCAGCTGTAATGTGCAGCAGGTGAGACCGGGAT
Organism: Ferruginibacter sp.; assembly: GCA_039920685.1. Classification (GTDB taxonomy): domain Bacteria; phylum Bacteroidota; class Bacteroidia; order Chitinophagales; family Chitinophagaceae; genus Ferruginibacter. The sequence goes on along the minus strand of JBDSDG010000125.1, from coordinate 19,685 downwards.
CATGTCTTTTACGATATTGATACCGATGCTCATACACTTTTCATAAATGTTTGGAAAGTGCTCTACAAATTTCTCAATATTCATATGACGGCAATCAAGATAAACGTGCTCGGTACCGTTAATTTTCATTTCATTATCTATTGCTCTCGCAACAATATCCCTTGGTGCAAGATCTTTGCGGTTGTCATATCTCTCCATGAATGCTTCCCCGGTATTATTTCGCAATATTCCACCATCGCCCCTCACCGCTTCCGTTATTAAAAATGATTGTCCGCGAACACCTGGTTCATACAATGCTGTCGGATGAAATTGAATAAATTCCATATTCTCGATCCTACCCTTTGCCCTATATAACATCGCTACTCCATCACCGGTTGCAATTCCCGGATTTGTAGTGCTGCGATACACCTGCCCGTTACCTCCTGCTGCCAGCATGGTAATTTTGGCCGTGATCTTCTCTATTTTTTTTGTATTCAGATCAAGAATATAAACACCATAACATTCAATGTCGGGAGTTGATTTGGTAACAAGGTATCCAAGGTGGTGTTGCGTGATAAGATCAAGTACAAAGCAATGGCTGAACAGTTTAATGTTGCTGCAGTTTTTTATTGCATCCAATAAAGTTCTTTCCATTTCCTTCCCTGTAACATCTTTATGGTGAAGGATCCGGTTTTCGCTGTGACCGCCTTCTTTCCCGAGCTTATAATCTCCGTCTGCTTCTTTATCAAATTGTGCACCCCACTCAATGATCTCTTCTATTCGCTGTACCCCCTCTTTAACAACAATTTCCACAATTCGTGGATCACACAATCCATCACCTGCAATCAGTGTATCCTCAATATGTTTTGCAAAACTATCAACATTAAAATCCATCACGCCCGCGATCCCGCCCTGTGCATACTTGGTATTCGTTTCATCACTTTGGGCTTTTGTAAGAATGGTTACAGAGTTCTCAGGACGTTCCTGTGCAACTTTTAAAGCGTAGGTGAGGCCTGCGATCCCTGAGCCTATTACCAGAAAATCTGTCTGCATTGAAAAGGTTTTGAAGTTTGAGGTTTGAGGTTTGAGGTTTGAAGTTTGAAGCCGATGGAAAGTTTGAAGTTTGAAGCCGATTGAAAGTTTATTAATTTGATGATGCAAATTATAGTTCCACCCATGCATCACTTTCTTTCAATAAATTGACGAGTTCATCAACAGCAACTTCACTTGGTACGTTTTTTTTCACTACTTCTTTACCGCGATATAACGTGATCTTTCCAATACCGCTCCCTACATATCCAAAATCGGCATCAGCCATTTCCCCCGGTCCGTTTACAATGCAACCCATGATCGCGATCTTCACACCTTTTAAATGATTGGTGACTGCGCGGATCTTTGCAGTTGTTTCCTGCAGGTCAAATAGTGTTCTTCCGCAACTGGGGCAACTTATGTATTCCGTTTTGGATATCCTCGTTCTTGAAGCTTGTAAAATACCAAAAGCAATACTGTTCAAAATAGCCGTTGGCGAAGTTTTGGAAGGATCTCCATAATGATAGCCGAAGCATACACCGTCGCAAAAACCATCGATCAGTAATGCGCCGGCTTCAACTGCATAGTGAACCAGGCTTTCATCAATCGTATCGTCGCTGCTATCACAAATCAGGATGGCTGGATTCTTTACTTCATTGTTCATCAATTCAAGAAACATTCTTCTCACACATTGAACACTGTTTTTATTCGTTGAGCTTAAACAGATCACGGTTGTATGGTCCCCTTTTAATTTAGCAAAAAGCTTTTCAAGGTTTTGATCCGGATAGCCATCTGAATAACAATCTATCATCACAAAATTTAAGGTCTCTGACCTGTTTATGCTGTCATCCAGATACTGGTATGGGTCCAATAACAGTGCATACTTTTCTTTATCATCAACACTTATCCATTGCTTGTGATACAACAATACTTTTAATGTTCCTGGAAGATCAAATGTCAAGGAACCATTGCAAAAAATATAATCCGCTGCAGCATCGCCAATGAACCATTTATCTGTAGCCTGGTCATATTTATACCCGATCGTTTCGAGGTCCGTACGATCAATAGCTTTTAATTTACTAAGATCAGCAATTACCACCGGTACATGCCTTGCACCGATATTGGTAACCTCAAACGTTTCCCTTCTTTTATATTCAAAGGGAGAATAAGGTAATTTATCGATCAGGGGAATCGTTGAATGCGGCTGATGCTCACCATTATATCTTTTCAAGATGTCCTTACAAACGGGTATTTCCAATTCAGGATCTTCGGTCAATGAAACCCTTATAGTGTCTCCTATTCCATCTTCCAGTAAGGTTCCTATACCCACTGCGGATTTTATCCTTCCATCTTCGCCGTCACCCGCTTCAGTAACGCCAAGGTGTAGAGGATAACATTCTGAAAATTCATTCATCATATGATTGATCAGCAAACGATACGCCTGCACCATAACCTGTGGATTGCTGCTCTTCATACTCAGAACGATGTTGTGATAATCCAGGCTTCTTGCGATCCTCAAAAATTCCATGGCACTTTCAACCATTCCGTTTGCAGTATCGCCATAACGGCTCATGATACGATCGCTCAGGCTTCCGTGGTTGGTTCCGATCCGCATAGCTGTGCCATGCTCCTTGCAAATATTTACAAGAGGCGTAAACCTTTCTCTTATCCTTTCAATTTCTTCTGCATATTCAGCATCGGTATATTCTATCTGTTCAAATTTTTTCTTGTCTACATAATTTCCAGGATTCACACGCACCTTTTCAACGATCCTTGCAGCTATCTCCGCAGCATTTGGTGTAAAATGTATATCAGCTACCAATGGTGTATCATATCCTCTTTTTCGCAATTCATCCTTGATATTCATGAGATTTTCTGCTTCATTTTTTGACGGAGCAGTTATGCGTACCAGTTCGGCACCTGCTTCTATACAGCGAATGGATTGCTCAACCGTTGCAAGGGTATCCATTGTATCTGTTGTGGTCATGGTCTGAACACGAATCGGATGGCCGGCACCCATCAGCAGGTTGCCAACTTTTACCTCCCTTGTAATCAGGCGTTTGTATTCCGTTAAAGACTCACAGTATAGCTGCATGAATTGTAATATTTCATTCCTTTTTAAGAATACAAAGATATGATATGAAGCGGGGAACTATCGGCCAGGCACATTACCAATCTTTTTCTGGTTTGCTAACAGAGCCGGCATTTACTTTATGCAATTTATCCTGTAGATTTTTTTCCTGTTGCATCAATGCTTTCAATTTTTCTGCGGCATCCTGTTTAGTAAGTTTTGATTGTTGGGGCTTGGGTTGCTTATCCTGCTCTTTCTTTTGATCTTTCTTTTTTTCTTTATTCTGATCCTGTTGTTGCTTTTGTTGTTGTTCCTGCTTTTGTTGCTGCAATGCTTTCTGAAGATTCTGACGTGCATCCTCATTAGCAGGATCAAGGATCAATGCCTTTTTATATACCTCGATACATTCAGGTATTTTTTTATCATTTTGAAGAACTACCCCTTTATTATAATAAGCATTGCTTTTCTCTTCAGGCTTCTTTAATAGCTTTACTGAATTATCATAGGAATTGATAGCATCGTCTTTTTTGCCGGATCTATACAATGCATTTCCGTAATTGAACTGTCCAATCGCGTTGTCAGGGTTCTTCTGAACCGCCTTTCCATAAGAATCTGTTGCCTTTGCAAACTCATCTTTTTTATACGCATCATTTCCTTCTTTGATGATCTTTTCCTCATCCTGCGCAGATGCAATAAAGGACATTAAAATAAAAAATGTAGTGAGCCCGGTACGCATCTTCATGTTCGTATTTTTTCTTATCTTTTTTTCAGAAATAAAGATCTCCATAACAAGGAAAAGCAAAGCGGCACCAAGTAACCAACCGAAATAAGATTTATAATTTACAAGGGAGTCATCGGTAACAGCACGCTCATCCATTTGCGCCAGCTCACTGGTAATATTATGTACGATATCGTCGGCACTTTGAAACAACTGGTACTTACCATTTGATCTTTCAGCTATAGCCCGCAATTCATCCTCATTTAACTTTGAGATCACGGTATTACCATCTTTATCTGTTTTCAATTGATTTGTTGTTTCATCAACCAAAGGCGAGCCTTGAACCGAGCCCATTCCAACAGTGTAGATGACTATCCCATCCTGCCCCATATTTGATGCTGCTTTTACAGCTCCTTCATCATGATCTTCGCCATCACTGATCAAAACTATAGCCTTGTATTTTTCTTCCTCTGCATTAAAGGAGGCAGCACACATTCTTAGTGCATCCCCTATAACGGTTCCTTGTGTTGGAACAGATTCGGTAGATGCTGAATTGATATACATTTTTGCTGACGAATGGTCCGCAGTCAATGGCATTTGGAGATATGCTTTACCTGCAAAGATTATTATGCCAACCCGGTCATTTTCTAATTTATCAACCAGTTTGCTCAGGACCTGCTTTGCCCTGTCGAGCCGGGTTGGCTTTATATCCTGTGCCAGCATACTCTTGCTTACATCCAAAGCGATCATGATGTCTATTCCTGTCCGACTTACCTTCTGTAATCCGATTGGTTTACGCAGGTTTGCAAGGCCAATTATCAAGATGCCAAATGCAAGTAATATCAACAAGAATTTTTTTAAATAGGCAGCTGAACTATGGCTGGCAGTTAAAAGTTTTACCAGGTCTTTGTCACCAAGCCGACTCACTATTTTCCTTTTCTTATATAATGCGTAAATGAATAACCCGATGAGTGCGGGAATTAGTGCGAGAAGGATGAGGTATTGAATGTGCTGGAACTGAAGCATGTCTTAAAGCTAAATTAAACATTAAACCAACCGATTTTGTTAATTAAACAATAAGAAATAACTATACTAACATTTTTTTAAGCATTTAATTGATGATGGTCATTTTTTACCTTCCAGGAATCCATAGTGTTTTAGAATATCCTTTGTAATATCGATCCTGGCAGAATTCATATCAATCTTTGGATCCGCTGATCTGAGGAATGTCACAAAAAAATAAACGTGATTATTCTCTTCTATCCAGCCAACAACCCAACCTATATTATTTTTTTCTTCATCAAAGCCCCAGCCTGTCTTATAACTGAGCTTATATAGGTTATTATCTTCCTGCACCATTATATTTCGTAAAGTTTGCTGAACACTTTTACGGAATGGCAATTGATCGAAAAATAATTTTTTCAATAACCCGAGCTGTTCATCCGGGGATATCTTTAACTGGTTATTCAGCCAGAAAGAATCTATCGGCCCGTTTATATTTTTATTTCCATAAGAAATGCTGTCGATCCATCGCTTCATTGTATCGGGTCCGATCCGCCTGGCGACTTCCTGGAAATAAGGAACCGAACTAACTTTGAAAGCTTCCGACATATCAAGATTTTTATTCCATTCGGGATTTGATCTTTTTATTCCATCCCATTTGATGATCATATGCTCATCTGTGACCACACCAGTTTGTAATCCGATAAGCGCATTAACGATCTTGAAAGTTGATGCCGGCGCATACCGGGCTGTATCTAATTCCATATTATAAACGGTAATACCACCATCCGTATTATTAAGCATTGTAAAACATCCTTCCACATTTTTTGCATCGAAATATTTTTTAACGCTATCATCAAGCTTTGCTTTATTAACCGAACATGAGTTGAAACAGGTAAGGAGGAGAAATAGAAAATAACAATGAGATAAATAATTTTTAATACTTTTCATAAGATGGGTTTATTTCCTCTACAAAGAAAATTATTTATTCAAATGATTTGCAGTAGCCTCTAATGCATCATAAAATGACTGGCCGAACTTCCTGATCAGGGGTTCTTTTAAAAATTGGTATACCGGCACCTTAAGTTTTTTACCTAATGAGCATGCAGCTTTGCAATTGTCTTCCCGTGGCTCATAATTCACATACTCTGTATTACCAGTCTTACTTTTTGTCACAATAACCGGAAACAGGTGGCAGCTGATCGGTTTTTTCCATTTTACTTTCCCGTCAATATAAGCCTGTTCAATTCCACACTTCACGATGCCATCCTTGCCGGTTATGCCGTAAACACAGATCCTGCTATTGATCGTTGGCGTTACCCAGCCAAATTCTTTATCGTATACATACCTGCCTTGCCTGGCAATTTCTGCTTTACTTTGTTCACCCAAATATGGAAGTACTTCATTAAAGACCTCATCAATATTCTTTAATTCCTTATTGTTAAGCGGAGCACCGGCATCACCATCTACACAACATGCACCTTTGCATTTATGAAGGTCGCAGACAAATTGTTCTGATATCACCTGGTCACTTACAAGTACATTATCGATGGCTATCATTTAGTAAAAATAGTTAAAAATGTTCAAGACGTTCAAGACGTTCAAGACGTTTTAAGAGGTTTGGAACTTTAAACTTCTGGAATCTCTGGAACTATGAACTTCTGGAACTATGGCAGCTTTGAACCATTTCTCCACCGAAACGTGTTAAGCAAATGATCAATATCTACCTGCAAAAAATCCTGCACGGGTTTTAAAGAATCAACGTTGGGGGTGGTATCAAAATACAAGGCGCCGCGAAGAAAATTCTTTGTTGTATCGCTTAGAAAAAACTGTTTAGCAGTTGCTGCGTTTCCACCAACCTTAAAAAAGACGCCTGTTACATCATTTTGAGTGTGAAATAGACTATCCCTGATAGAAGTGCTTACAGCCTGGTTCTTATTGGTGAGATTAAATGCATCATTCACCATCCTATCAAAATAATTAATGCCGGCTGAATCTTTATACGACCCATCAGCCTGCTTTACTTTGTACATCGCCTTTCCGCCAATGATCTTATAACTTAAAAATATCCTTGCGTTAAATTGAGGGAAATCAACATTGATCCAATATGGATTTTCAGGATTGCTGTCAAAATAAGTACTGTCTTTAATTATTGCTGCATATGCGGGATAATCGAAACTATATGGAAAATCTTTTTCATCGAAACTAACATAGTCATGCTTCGGAAGTTCAATATGGAAATAACCTTTCTTTTTAGATGTATAAGTTGAATTACATGCTGTAAATACAATTAGAATTAAAACGAAAAAAAACGAAAAAATCCCGGGTACTTGTCTCATTATAAATGGGCTGTTTCAGCGGATTGAATGATGACCCTTACCTTATCGATACGGTTCTTATTTATTTCTAGCGGGATAAAAGTATAAGCGCCCTGCACCAGGGTTGCGTTAACGGCTGGGAATTCACCGGCAATTTCCAATACCAGTCCTGCAAGCGAATCACTGTCGCCACGCAGATCATCAAAACTATCGATAGGAATTTGCATTGCCTTACACACGTCATTGATCATTGTTCTCCCTTCAAAAATATAATTGTAATTATCTATTTTCTTGTTTATGCTTTCCTCATCATCAAACTCATCTTTTATGTCACCTATGATCTCCTCCATAATATCTTCCAGTGTAACAATTCCTGATGTCCCTCCAAATTCATCTACAACGATCGCGAAATGATTTCGTTTCGCCCTGAATTCCTGTAACAGGTCTTCAATAAGTTTTTGTTCATGAACAAAATGCGGTAGCCGGATCAAACTATGCCAATCAAAATCGTCTTGTTTATCAAGATGAGCAAGCAGGTCTTTGGTATGGATCATTCCGGCGATCTCGTCTAAATTATTTCGATATACAGGCAGCCGGGAGTAATGAAGGTCTTCGATCTTTATCACAACATTAGAAAATTTCATGTTGATATCAATACCACTCACGTCAAGCCTTGTACGCATCACCTGCTTAACCATCGTGTCGCCAAATTTCCGGATCCCCTTCAAAATTTGCTTTTCTTCAACCGATGCCTCATGTTCCGGTAAAAGATCAATGGCTATATCAAGATTGCTGTTATCCTGTGCTGAAAGATTCTGCGGAGCCAGGTTCTTTTCTATATTATTGCTAAACCTCACCATCCGCCTGCTAAGCCGGTAAAAAACACTGCTGAATATTTCAATCACGAGAGAAGCAGTTGATGCGAACCATATCTTATGGTGAGTGGCCCATACTTTAGGAAGTACTGCCGCAAATAATACCAATATGAAGGTAACAGACACCACCTTGATCCAAAATACAACCCAGAAACCTGCATTCAGCGCGGCAAGCCAGTTATTCAACAGAAGGTTTGAGATCAATATGATCCCTATGTTTACAAAGCTGTTGGTGATGAGCATCGCAGCCAATAGCGTCTTCGGTTGTTCCAGTAATGATATGATCCGTTTGAAAGAAGGCTGTTGCCGGTTTTTTAATACATTGATATCTCTTGAGGTAAGCGAAAAAAAAGCAACCTCACTGCCTGCCACCAGGAAAGAGATGATCAACAGAATAAATATAATAAAGAGTAGAATGGTTGTAGCAGCAGGTGTTATTGCCAATAAGAAAAGTAAAATATTTCCAGGTCCAGCGACCGAATGATAGTCCAATGCAATGAGTTTATGTAAACAATCTTATTTGAGAACCTCTCAAAGAAATATTATATCAAAACGGTAATCTTTCGTCTGTACCGGGATCATTGTGCGATTCTTCGTGATGACTATGGCTGTCAGACTCTTCCAGTCCGGAAGTTGAAATAGTGCCATCCGTTCTTTTGTCAAGCATGATGAGGTTATCACCTACTATCTCTGTTGCAAATTTTTTATTTCCTTCCTTGTCTTCCCAGCTTCGTGTTTTTAGGCGGCCTTCAATATATACCAGGCTTCCCTTGTGTAAATATTTCTGTGCAAGTTCTGCTAACCCGCGCCACAATACAACTGTATGCCATTCTGTTTGTGAGATCAATTTTCCGCTCCTGTCCTTATATGTTTCAGTTGTTGCCAGGGAAAATTTTGCAACCCCGATATTCCCTTCCAAAAATTGCATATCAGGATCTTTTCCCAAATTACCGATCAGCATCACCCTGTTTACGCCTCTCATGATGTTTGTATTTATTAAATATTCCGTTTCCTTATTGCATTACATCAAATTTAAAGATACAATTTTTACTTGCAACTATGGCACCTTAAATTTTACCGTTTTGATTTGAAAACCGGTGCCCTTCATCGGCAAAATACTTTGTAATAAATCGTGGAAAAGCGAGTTTATCAAGCCCTGACCTGGTTACAGCAATGAACTCATCCAACTGATGTTTTTTATCCCACTCAATATGAATAAAGCATCCATGAATTGTTTGATGGGTCAATTGCTGCCGGTATTGTTTTGATATTCCGAGAACTTTATAATTGTCGCCAATAATCATTGCGATCTTTTTTGTGAAAAGTAATTTTTTATAAGTGATGATTTTGTCATTTTCAACAAGGATGAATTCGTAGAGGTTTTGCCAGATATCTTTCCTGGTTCGTTTTCTTATTAAAAATTTGCCTTTATATTCTGCCACTATATAATAGAACCAGCGGTTTCTTTTTACAAGTTTGTTTATTTTAACAGGGTATAGATCAACAGATCCTGATCTGAATGCAGCACATTTGGAAACTAAACAACAACTTGAGCATAATGGTGATTGCGGCTTACAAACAGTTGCACCGAAATCCATGATCGCCTGGTTATAAGTAGCTGGACTTTTGGTATCAAGTAATTTACCAGCAACGGAAGTAAAAAGTTTTTTCCCTACTGTACTATCAACAGGATCTCCTATGGCAAAAAACCTTGCAAGTACTCTCATCACATTTCCATCAACAACGGCATGTGGGAGATCATAAGCAAAAGATGATATGGCAGCTGCGGTATATGGGCCAATACCTTTCAATTGTAATATTTCATCATAGGTACGTGGGAAAATGCCCGCTAAACTTCCTGAGATGAACCTGGCAGTTTCCAGCAGGTTTTTGCATCGGCTATAATATCCTAATCCTTCCCATAATTTGAAGACAGTGATATCTGTTGCGGATGCAAGTTGTTGAATGGTAGGGAATTGATTAATAAATCGGTTATAATATGCCCGGCCTTGTTCTACCCTGGTTTGTTGTAGAATGATCTCACTCAGCCATATCTTATAAGGGTCTTTTTCACCTTTCCACGGCATCATACGGTCATTATCAATATGATTCCATTCCAATAACTGCGTAGTAAACCAATATGAGTTGCCTTTATTATGGTTAGCTGTTAAAAATTTTGTATTTACAAACGTGTTGATTATCACCTTCTTATTTTGAAATTCCAACTTTATTTTTTAACTTACTGCTTAAATTTTAAATATATGAGAAAAGCAGACCTCATTAATAAAATAGCTGACAAAACAGGCATACCAAAAGTTGATGTGCTCGTTACATTAGAAACGATGTTCAGGGAAATAAAAGCATCCCTTGCAGGCGGTGAAAACTTGTATATCAGGGGCTTCGGAAGTTTTATCATAAAAAAACGTGCTGCAAAAATCGGCAGAAATATTAAGAAAAACGTTGCCGTTGCAATACCGGAACATTTTATACCTGCATTCAAGCCTGCAAAAGAATTTGTACAGGAAATAAAATCTTCCCCAAATATAAAAGAAGAGCCGCAGATCAAAGATGAAAATGAAGAGTAGTAACTTTGCGCCCTGGCTGATATCAGCCAGATCAATACATTCATGTGAAGAAACAGTATTTTGTAGCGGGCGCAGGCATCCTGGTTGTAGCATTGTTATTTATTTTTGGCAGAACTACAGAAAAAAAGCCTGAAGCTGCACCTATAGAAGCTTCTACAGGTATCAAAATATTTAATGCTGAGCATTTTATTGATGATGCCAGGCAAAAAATTACTCCCCAGCAGGCATCCTACCTTGCTAAATTAGAGAATGGAATTTCACGTGGTGATGTTCCTGCACAACAGCTAATTGCCTACAATCAACTCGCAAATTTTTGGAAAGACAGCATTAAACAGCCAGAGCCTTATTTATTTTACCTATCAAAGGCTTCCAAATTGGATAATTCAGAAAAAAGCCTCACCTTCGCAGCCCAAATATTTTTAGAGGGATTGCGGTCAGAACAGGATGAAGGCAGGTTAAACTGGTTAACAACTGAAGCAATCGATCTATTTTCAAGAGCAATTAAGATAGATCCTTTAAATGATGATCTGAGAATAGGGCTGGGAAGTTGTTTTGTTTACGGCAAAGGCCGGAACGGAAATCCCCAGGAAACAATGAAAGGGATCCAGGAATTACTTGGTGTTGTAAGAAGGGATTCCAATAACATGAAAGCACATTTGGTTCTGGGTGTAGGTGGATTGGTATCAGGACAATTTGACAAAGCACTGGAACGCTTTCAGCGTGTTGTGAAGAACCAGCCCGACAATCTTGAAGCGATTGCCTACCTGGCCGATGCATATGCGGCAAAAGGAAATAAAACAGAAGCTATCAAGTGGTATAACATAAGTAAGCGATTGGCAAACAATCCACATTATACCGAAGAAGTTGATAATAGGATCAACAGCTTAAAATAATTAAAGTTCGAAATACAAATATTTTAAAATTATTTATTTAACAAAAAAAGACTCGGTATGCCTTGTGGTAAAAAGAGAAAACGTCATAAGATCGCTACTCATAAGCGAAAAAAACGTTTAAGAAAGAACCGTCATAAGAAGAAGTAGTAAACTTTTCCTTACCGGTGTCCCGCTCTCCCGCGGGACACTCATCTATATGCATAATATTTCAGCTTGCTGTCTATTATGCCATTTATGTTTTCCTTCGATGATGCATAGTGTCTGATTAAAAAATTACGCTTGACCAAGGAACTTATTATAAATGCTGTGCCGCAAGGTGTGGAAATAGCCTTGCTGGAAGATAAAAGACTGGTGGAGCTGCACAGTGAAAAGGCTGATGCCAGTTTTGCCGTGGGCGACCTTTATCTTGGAAAGGTGAAAAAGCTGATACCGGGTCTCAATGCGGCATTTATTGAAGTAGGTTTTGAAAAAGATGCCTTTCTCCACTATACAGATCTTAGTCCATACGTAAAATCAATACTGAAGTTTACCACCCAATCCATCAACGACAATACTCCCGGTGGAATGGATTTTGCAAAATTTAAGGTGGAGCCTGAGATCATTAAAACCGGAAAGATCACCGAAGTTCTAAGCGGTAAACCCAATGTACTGGTTCAGATCTTAAAAGAGCCAATTGCTGCAAAAGGCCCACGTTTAAGTTGTGAGCTTTCATTACCTGGAAGATTTGTTGTTGTTACTCCATTCAATGATATCATCGCAATTTCCAGGAAAATACATTCTTCAGACGAAAGAAAAAGATTACACAAGATCATAGAAGCGATCAAGCCAAAGAATTTAGGTGTGATCGTAAGAACTGCGGCAGAAGGAAAGCATACTGCAGAATTGCATGAAGACCTTTTACGATTGATAGCAACGTGGAAGACCATTCAGACAAACCTAAAAGACGCAGTTGCGCCGGCAAAGATCTTAAGTGAGCAAGGCAAGACAACAAGCATGTTGCGTGACCTGTTAAATGAGGACTTTAATAAGATCGTAGTAAATGATAAAAATATCTTCGCTGATACAAAGAGTTATATACAACGCATTGCTCCAGACAAAGCCGAAATAGTTTCTTATTACAACAATGGCTTGCCCATTTTTGACAATTTCGGAATCACGAAGCAGGTGAAAGCGGCTTTTGGGAAAACGGTTAATCTTCCAAGCGGTGCATATCTTATTATAGAGCATACGGAAGCATTGCATGTGATCGACGTAAACAGCGGCTATAAAAGTGTAAGCAATAACCAGGAGCAAAATGCACTGGAAACTAACCTGGAGGCAGCTGAAGAGATAGCCCGCCAACTGAGGTTGAGAGATCTTGGTGGTATTATCATCGTTGATTTCATTGATATGAAATTAATGGATAATAAGAAAAAGCTTGCCGATGCGATGGATAATTTCATGCGTTCCGACAGGGCAAAACACGCAGTTCTTCCAATCACGAAATTTGGATTGATGCAGATCACACGGCAACGCATGAAGCCGGAGATGAATATCAATACGAGCGAAGTTTGTCCGAGCTGCAATGGAACCGGTAAAATTTCTTCCACACTGATACTGGAAGATGAAATAGCAAAGAACTTAAGCTATCTCATCATGCAAAAACACAAAGGGCTTACTGTAGAAGTACACCCTATCCTGCATTCATACTTAACTTGTGGTTTTCCTTCACGCCGCATGAAATGGAGCTGGAAGTATAAGCAAAAAGTAAAGATCAAAGCCAACTCAAACTACCATCTTACAGAATTCAGATTTTTTGATGATACGGATGAACAGATCAAGCTTTAATGCCATTCTTTTTCCGGGCATTAAACTCTACCTTCCACATTCTTGCGTCGCACTCTTGTACAGCATAACATTATTGAGCTGTTGACAGCAAATTTAATTTCGATCTGAATTTCTTAATTGATGAAACAACTCTTTATATTTTTACTTCTACTATTCTTTGCAATAGAGTCTGACGCACAAACATTCTCAAAACAAGATTCTCTTCGGGGAACAATAACACCAGGAAGAATATGGTGGGACTTGATATATTATGATCTTGACGTTAAAGTAAATATTGAAAACAAGACAGTAGGTGGATCGAATTTGATTCGATACAAGGTATTGAACGAAAATAATATCATGCAGATCGACCTTCAGCCGCCTATGAATATCTCAAAGGTTATGCAAGAAAATCAAGTGTTAACATTTCAAAGAGATGGGAATGCTTATTTTATTACTTTGAAGAAAAAACAAATTCAAAATGAAATCAATGAGATCAAAATATTCTACAATGGCAAACCCAGATCCGCGCCTCGTCCTCCCTGGGATTCAGGGCTGGTATGGGAGAAGGACAGTTTAGGCAACCCTTTTGTTTCAAGTATCAGTTGGGGAACAGGGTCCAGTTTGTGGTGGCCATGTAAAGACCATATGTATGACGAAGTGGATAGTATGAAGATTAGCATCAATGTTAGAAAAGACCTTGTGGCCGTTGCAAACGGAAGGCTGGCAGGAATTGAAATATTAAAAGATGCAACCAAAACCTTTCATTGGTTTGTAAAAAATCCCATAAACAATTATGGAGTTAATTTCAATATTGGCAACTATGTCAACTTTTCCGAAATCTATAAAGGCCTCAAAGGAGACCTGGATTGTGATTATTATGTTTTGAAACAGAATTATCAAAAAGCCAAAGAACACTTCAAACAAGTACCTAAAATGCTAAAGGCATTTGAATATTGGTTTGGACCTTATCCATTTTATGAGGACAGTTATAAATTAATTGAAGTGCCATATTTGGGAATGGAGCATCAAAGCGCAACTGCTTATGGCAATCATTATCAAAATGGACGATTAGGCAAAGATGATTCTCAAACAGGATGGGGGAAAACATTTGATTATTTAATTATTCATGAATCGGGGCACGAATGGTTCGCTTGTAATATCACTTTCAAAGACATTGCAGATATTTGGATTCATGAATCTTTTACCACATATTCAGAAGGGCTTTTTGTTGAATATTTTAACGGTAAAAAAGCAGGTGAAGACTATCTGTTAGGAATTAGAAAGGGGATTAAAAATGAAAAACCAATGATTGGTAAATATGGTGTCAACGATGTTAACTACACTGGAGACAACTACCCTAAAGGTGCTACCGTTTTACACATGCTTAGGCAAATCATAAATAATGATGAAAAGTGGCGACAAATACTGATTGGGCTGAACAAGGAATTCTATCATCAAACAGTAACTACTAATCAGGTAGAAAATTATATTTCACAGCAATCAGGACTGGACTTGAATAGCTTTTGGGAGCAATACCTTCGTACAACACAGATTCCCGTCTTTGAATATTATTTTAGTTATAAAAAACTTACTTATCGTTGGACAAATTGTATCGCATTATTTAACATGCCATTAAAAGTAATGTTGAATGGAGTGGAAAAATGGTTATATCCAAAATCGCAGTGGCAGGAAGAATTGCAGGAAATGGATAAATCAGAACTTAAAGTTGACAGGAATTTTTATGTGCCTGTTTTTTATAGCAATGAAAAATAGTAAACCCTTAAGCGAAGCAGGTGTACAAAAATTATTCAACCAGGTAATTGGTATTCAGGAAGAATAATATGAAAGGATGCACCCATATTTTCAATAGCCTCTGCATAGATCACCCCTCCGTAATTGTCCACAATCTTTTTACAAAGCGCGAGACCGATTCCCGTTCCCGGATAATTACCGCTTGCATCCAGGCGCTGGAACATAGTAAAGATCTGCTTCGCATATTTTTGGTTAAAACCAATGCCATTATCCTTAAAAATTATTTCGTAGTAAACAAGTTTTTCATGCAGGTTCTTGTATGATTTTATTTTAGCCTTCACTAGTCTTTTACATGAAATATGTATGATGGGCGATACGCCTGGTTTTGAAAATTTCAGCGCATTATTTATGAGATCGTAAAAAAGCTGGTTCATCTGGAATGGAACGGCTTCAATAGAAGGAAGCTGCTTGCAGATAATTTTTGCTTTTTTCTCACCGATCAGTAATTCAAAATCAGATAAAATATTTTTGAATATTATATTCAGATCGGTTTTTTCAAATAGCATTTTATGATGCGTAACACTGGCATAATTCAGCATATCATTCACGAGCTTTATCATGCGAACGGATGCTACTTCAATTTTATCAAGATATTTTTTTATTTCTCCCGGCTTCTTTTGATTTTTTTCCTGCTGTAATAACGTTGAAAAAGTTACTATTTTTCGAAGTGGCTCCTGTAGCTCGTGACTGGCCGTATGTGCAAACTGTTCCAGCTGCAGGTTGGTTTGTTCTAAAGAAGCAGTTTTTTCTCTTATCTTGGTTTCCAGTGATTCAGAGAATGCTTCCTCTAGGAGTTGAGCTACTTTTCTTTCGGTTATATCTTCGAAAGCCAGTAAAATTAACTGGTTATTATTTTTCTCCGTAATAACAAAACGGGCGTTCAACAGTAGCGTTATTTCACCAACAGGCTGCAGGTTGATTTGAAATTCAAAATCATTTAATTCTATTCTTCTGAAAACAACTTTTTCGAGCTGCCCGCGTAGTGCTGAATTATCAAACAGGCAATTTTGTATCTCGTAAAAAAAATTCCCTTCTGATTCTGCTTCTGTAATATTGAATTTTTTTGAGAAGGCAGTATTGATAGATTTTATCCGGAGTGATTTATCCAGCACCACGAGTGGTTCACGAAGCGTAGCAATAATAGCTTCGGTATATATGCGTGATGTATTGATCTGGTCGTGCTTATCGATCAGTTCCTGGTTTACAATGATCAACTCTTCATTGCTTGACTGCAATTCTTCTTTGGAGGTTTCTAATTCTTCATTCAGGCTCTGTAATTCTTCGCTGCCACTAAGAAGCTCTTCATTTGCACTTTGCAGCTCTTCATTGGACGCTTCCTGGTCTTCAGTAATAGAACGCATATCCTCTTTGTTTTGTGCAAGTTCTTTTTCTAAATACTCTATCCGGTGAAAATCTTCATCCTGTTTTATTTGCCCAGCTGATGAGTTTTTACCCGTCCTTTGTTTTTTATCAGCTATCCACGTTTTACGAAAGAGGATCAGGTAGTAATTTTCAACGGTGTTTTTCAGCGGGACGATCTCTACATCTACCAGCATTTTTTTTGCATCGCTTTTAATGGGTATGCCTGTTTTAATAGCTGCAGCATTGCTGGTTTTTGCTTTGTGCAGGGCATTTCTCAATTCAAAAGCCAATCCTTCACGGGCCATTTTCAGCAGGTTAAAAGTAGGCCTGCCCTGGGGTGGCTCCAGGAACGGTGAAATGTTACCATGAATATGTACCACGTCCATTTCTTCGTTTACAATAACACTGGCAGGCGTGTATTGTGAAAGCAGGATCGATTCAGCGTTTTTACGGAAATCGGTTTGCTGCACCTCATTCCTGGCGGACTTATTATCTTTATCGTTTATTTTTTTTTGCGGTGATTCCGGAAGTGAATAAATGAACCTGTTTGCAACCTGCTTAGGTGAATATATCTTTTCATTTTTGAAAAAAGGGCTATATAATTCTGAGGCAGGGCCGCATGTTTCAGATTTGCCTAATAAAAGGATCCCTGTATTTTTCAGGGCATAATGAAATGTTGTGAGTGATTTCTTCTGCAAAAATGCATCCATATAAATAAGTACGTTCCTGCAGCTTAACAGGTCGATCTTCGCAAACGGGGGATCTTTCAAAAAATTATGCACTGCAAACACGCACATATCCCTGATCTGCCTGTTCACCTGGTAACTCCCATTGTTTTTTGTAAAATAATTTTTAAGAATCGAATTGGAAACATTTTCAAATTCAACTTTATCATAAATTCCTATCCGGGCTTTAGCAATGGCAGCTTCGGAAATATCAGAAGCGAAGAGCTGAATTTGCCTGCCTGCTAACTTTTCTCCTAAAAATTCGTTCAGTGAAATGGCAAGTGAATATGCTTCCTCGCCTGTTGAACAGCCAGCCACCCATATGCGTATAGGTTTGTTTGCTGATTTGGTTTTTAGCAACGCCGGGAATACCTTGTTATTTATGGTTTCAAAAATTGCCGGATCGCGGAAGAAAGAGGTTACCGGAATAAGCATATCCTGGAAAAGTGCAGTGAGTTCAGCTTTGTCTTTGCGAATAAATTTTAAGTAATCTGATAGCGTTTCTTTTTTATTGATAGCCATTCTGCGTGCAATACGCCTTCGAATGGTAGTCTGTTTATAATACGTAAAATCAACCTTGCTATACTGGTGGAGAATTAAAATAATTTGTTTGAACACCACTTCATCCTTACCTGGAAGATCATCGGGGGTGACCCCGCTTTTTTTATACATGTGCATGATCTCAACAAGCTTCGCAGGAATTTTTTCAGGAGGCAAAACAAAGTCAACCACCTCGGCATTTACGGCATTTCTAGGCATATCTCCATAAGCGGCCGATTGCTGGTCCTGTGCAAAAGTAAACCCACCGTTTTCCTTGATTGATTTCAATCCAAGTGTGCCATCAGAAGCTGTTCCTGAAAGTACCACACCTACAGCTAAATTGTGATGAACCTCCGCAAGTGATCTGAAAAAAACATCAATGGTAAGGTTTGTTTTTAATTTTTCACGCGGGGTAAGTTTAAGTACACCATCTGTAGCAGTTAATGTCTTATTCGCAGGAATTACATAAATATTGTCGGGCGCTAAATGAATATCATCTGAAATTTCATTTACCGGAATTTTAGTGACCCTTGACAAAATATCGGGAAGGATACTCTCGTGGGAGGGGATCAAATGCTGCACAAGAACATATGCCATCCCGGAATCTTCGGGAATCGCTTTTAAAAATCTTTTGAAAGCATCCAACCCTCCGGCAGATGCGCCAATGCCTACTATGGGGAAATCTTGCTCCGACTTTGGAGGGAGGTCAATAGATGCTTTTTCTTTTTTTACAGCATTGCTCAATTTTGAAGAACTTTAAATTACAAGTTACCCTTTTCTAAATGATAATGCCATTTAATTTGTGAGGAATGGAACTATTCTATGAACGATGTTTTATGATTATTTACTACAGGGCAGCAACATCTTCCACTTGTTTTATGGCCTGCCTGATCTGGATAATAATATTATCTGCATTGGAAGGCTTTGTAATATAATGAGAAGCACCCAGTTTAAGGGCTAATGCTTTATCTTGCTGGTAATTAGAGGTTGTATAAATGATCACGGGAATATTTCCGAATTGCTTATCTTTTTTCAGTTCCACAAGGAATTCTCTGCCACCCATTTTTGGCATATTAAGATCCAAGAAAATAAAATCGGGTAAACGGATGATTGTTTGCAATTGGTGTAAAGCGTCCATCCCATTCTTGGCTTCAAGACAATCATGAAACTCGTCTATTTCCTTAACAGCCATTTGAAAAAAGAACCTGTCATCTTCGTCATCATCCACGATCATGAATAACTTCTTTGCAGCCATTATTGGTGTATTTTTGGAATTTATCAAGGTAACCTTTATTATTGACAGTGGTGTAATATATTTATGAAATAGACACTCAACAATCTGTGACAGGAGGGTTGTATCGTTTTTGGAATATTATTATTTATACATTTTTATCAATGGAAGGCAAATTGATTATGCCAACTCATAGATCTATGCCAATAATCTTCAACTGATTGATAAATGGTTTAGGGACGAACGAAAGATTATCCGTTTATTTGGGGTTCCATAAATGAAAGATTATCCGTTTATTTGGGGTTCCTAAATTATTTATCATGAATTCAAAAGTGTTGATTATTGCAACCGGGCTTTTAAGTTATGGCATGAGTGCTTTATGTCAGGCCAAATTTGTAGAGAAAGTAGAGAAAAAAGGAAGTGAAGTGATCATTCCATATGAAAAATATGTTTTACCAAACGGGCTCACGCTTATCGTGCATGAAGATCACAGCGACCCGCTTGTGCATGTGGATGCGACCTATCATGTAGGCAGCGCCAGGGAAGAGATCGGCAAAAGCGGTTTTGCACATTTTTTTGAACACATGATGTTCCAGGGAAGCGACCATGTTGCCAAGGGAGAACATTTTAAGATCATCACGGAAGCTGGTGGCACGCTGAATGGCAGCACTAACCGTGACCGGACAAATTATTTTGAGACCGTCCCCGGTAATCAACTTGAAAAAATGCTGTGGCT
>JBDSDG010000124.1:0-6626 GCA_039920685.1 Ferruginibacter sp. | reverse complement strand
ATTGCCGGAAAAGTACAAGCGCTTGTATTCAACGAAGCAGATTTTAATTGCTTTATTGGAAGCAGTTGGAATTTCAATGACCACAATAGCCTGGGATCTTATAGCATTGACAAAAATGCAAATGAGTGTGCAGCAATAAAAAGAAATTTTCGCTGGTCAATTTATGAAGCGACAGCAAGTGAACCAAAGCTATTTCAGTTTAAAAGACTCGATGATAAATACAAAGAAATAGACGAAGGTTCCGGTTTCCGGTTTACCATCATGCAGGTTGATGATAAAACTATGCAGTTAAAATCAAACATAACATTTGAAGGGAAGCCTGCTTCCTTTATTTACAATTTTGTAAAGATCTAAAACACAATCATGAAAAAATTAAATGAAATCATTATTCTATCTGCAACAATTATTTTGGCTGCCAGTGGATGTGAAACAGTAAGAAGATCAAGTAACCAGGACAAAGGAGTTGTTGTTGGTGCAACCAGTGGAGCTGTAATCGGAGGGGTGATCGGAAACAATGTAGGAAATAAGAATAATACTGCCCTTGGAGCGATCATTGGAGCAGCTATCGGTGGTGTTGCAGGTGGGATCATTGGAAATAAGATGGATCGCCAGGCAGAGAAAATCAGGAATGAAATCCCGGGTGCAAAGGTTGAAAGGATCGGCGAAGGTATAGATGTAACCTTTGATGAGAATAATCCAGATGGTACAAAGGCTGGTGTTTATTTTGAGACAAATAAATTCAATATCAGCAGTAATTCGAAATTGGCGCTTGATAAATTGCAAAAGATCTTTGCAGAATATCCTGAAACAAATATTCTGATAGAAGGGCATACCGATGATGTAGGTACGGATGAATATAACATGAGTTTGTCCCAAAGGAGATCACAGTCTGTAGGAGACTATTTAACAAGTGCCGGTATTCCATCGTCAAGACTGATCGTAAAATGGTATGGCGAAAGCCAGCCAAAAGTTGAAAACACCAGTGATGCAAACAGGGCATTGAACAGGAGGGTACAGTTCGTGATCACGGCAAATGAAAAAATGAAGGCCGAAGCAAAGCAGGAAGCTGCAAAGCCGTAAGGGTACCCCAAATGACATCTACCCCCAGATGACATCTACCCCTAGATGACATCTCAATATTTACATAACCCACTCATTATAAATAGATGACATCTCCAACCCGGTAGATGTCATCTTCTTTTTAGGCAGATGTCATCTGGTGCTATATTGTTTTACTTTTGCTCCATGATCAAAAAGATATGTGTGGCAGGTGCGGGAACTATGGGTAGCGGAATTGCCCTTGCCGCTGCACAAGCCAAATACCCTGTAGTTCTTTTCGATACAAATCAGGCAGTTTTAGAAAAGGCTAAAGATGTTATTTTAAAAAATTTACAGTTTCTCTCAGAAAAAAAAAAAATAACAGCTGCAGAACAGCAAGAAATATCAGATCACATAAAGTTCTCTTCATCAATTGCTGATTGTATCGCTGATCTTATTATAGAAGCGATAATTGAAAATTTGCAGGTCAAGGTTGAACTGATTGGAAACCTTGCAGCAATCAACCACGATGAAATAATATTTGCCAGTAATACATCTTCTCTTTCCATTACATCATTACAAAAAGAGATTCCACATCCAGGAAGGGTTGCCGGTATGCACTTTTTTAACCCCGCACAAATAATGAAGCTGGTTGAAATTGTAAAGGGTGAACATACCTCAGATGAAACTACCAACGCACTCATGAACGTTTGTATTCAAATGCATAAGACCCCTGTTCTATGCAAAGATGCTCCGGGCTTCATCGTTAACCGTGTTGCCAGACATTATTACCTGGAGGCAATGAAGCTGGTTGAAAAAAATATTGCAACCTTCGAAAATGTTGACAAGATCATGGAAGCATCAGGTTTTAAAATGGGCCCCTTTAAACTAATGGATCTAATAGGCATGGATATCAATCTTGCTGTATCTGAATCATTGTATGCGGCATTTAGTAATGAGCCAAGACTTCAACCTTCACCGATCCAAATAGAAAAAGTTTCCAAAGGTGAGCTTGGGAAAAAAACCGGGAAGGGCTTTTATACATATTCCGGCGGCTAAGATTTTAGATCAACAAATGTTTATGTCAAACGATTCTACATCTTCAAAAATATTGGTTACCGGCGGCGCCGGACTTGTTGGTCATGAGTTGATCGAGCAACTATTATCCCAGGGAAAATCTGTGACTGCTATTTATAACAAGACACCACTGAGGATCTCATCACCAATGTTAAACGAAATACAATGCAGTATTTTAGATGTGACCGGTTTGGAAGAACTGATGAATAACATTGATGAAGTTTATCATTGCGCAGGAATAGTTTCTTTTATTCCCGGAATTGAAAACGAACTATATAAAATCAACGTAGAGGGAACAGCAAATGTTGTGAATGCAGCTTTGAATGCAGGTGTAAGAAAATTGTTGCACGTAAGTTCGGTCGCTGCGCTTGGGCGTATACGGGAGGATAGGCCTATTGATGAAGCAATGCAATGGACGCCTGAAACGAGCAATAGTAAATACGGGCATAGTAAATATATGGGAGAGATGGAAGTTTGGCGAGGGATCGCAGAAGGATTGAATGCTGTGATCGTAAATCCATCACTTGTCCTAGGCGCTGGTGACTGGAATACCGGATCAACAGAAATATTTCGATCTGCTTACAATGAATTTCCGTGGTATACAGAAGGGACAACAGGGTTTGTTGGGGTAAAAGATGTAGCCAGGGCTATGATCATGCTGATGGCTTCTGATATTACCTCAGAGCGATTTATAATAAGTGCAGAAAATTGGAGTTACAGGGAGCTTTTTAATAAGATAGCAGATGGCTTTCATAAAAAACGGCCAGAAAAAAAAGGAACACTATTCCTTGCATCTTTGGTTTGGCGTATGGAATCAATTAAAAGTCTATTCACCGGTAAAACTCCATTGGTAACGAGGGAAACTGCTTTAACTGCCTTAACGAAAGCAAGATTCGATAATTCTAAGATCCAAAAGTTTTTACCGTCATTTGAATATAAAGACCTTGGCGAAACGATCCTTGACACATGCACATCTTTGCAACAAAAACTTAACATTCATTAATGTATTTTCGGAGATCATTAAAGTCTACGTTCAATGAAGAATGCGTTTATACTCCTCGCTGCTATTTTTATTTCATCGGCTTCCATTTCGCAATCCAATAATTTTTTCATTACCGGGCAAGTGATGAACAAGGAAACGAATTTGCCTTTACAGGGTGCCTCAGTATTCGCTGAAAATACCACCATTGGAACCACAACAAATTCAGAAGGGAAGTTCAGCCTTCATCTTCCGGCAGGAGGTTATGAGCTGGTTGTTACATTTACTGGTTTTGGCACAGAGAGTAAAAGAATTACTTCCTCTGATGCTGATAACAGGAATTTATTTTTTGAATTAAAACAAAAGGAAAAAGAGATGGAAGCTGTAGCGATCATTTCATCTTCAGAAGTAAAGGATGGCTGGCAAAAGTATGGCAACTTTTTCATCGATCATTTTATTGGCAAAACACAAAACAGCGCACTATGCATATTAAAGAACCCGGAGATATTAAAATTTTATTTTTCTAAAAAGAGGAACAGGCTAAAAGTAATGGCAGCAGAGCCTTTGCAGATAGAAAATAAGGCACTTGGCTATAACATAAAGTATGCGCTGGATTCTTTTACACATTCATATGAAACACAGGTAAGTCTTTATACCGGTTATCCGTTGTTTGAGGAAATGACAAGCACAGATAATTCAGTAGTAAATAACTGGAGCCTAGAAAGGCAAAAAGCTTATACCGGTTCGATCTTACATTTTATGCGTAGCATATACAACAAACAAATACACCAGGAAGGTTTCGAGATACAATTCCTCGTTTCTGTAAATGGGAAAGACAGCGCTTTAAAATTAAAAAATATCTATGGTGCTTTAAATTATCAAAAAGATGACAGTACACAAACGGTGGAAGTAAGACCAAATCAAAATAGCGTCGGCGTGATCTATACAAAAGAAAAACCTTCTGAAACATACTTTAAAGAGAACGAGCTTGAACCTAAAGAATTTCAATTCTCTATTCTAAATTTTCTACCGGGAGAATCCATCATTATTGAACAGAACGGCTATTATTTTGAACAGAATGATATATCAATAAGTGAATACTGGATATGGGAAAAAGTTGCAGACCAGCTTCCCTATAATTATGTTCCGGTAACAAACTAAATCATTTTCAAATTTCCAAATTAAATCTTCTTCCCTTTCACCTTTTCCCACAGTTCGGGAATGCGTTTCACCCAAACTCTTTCTTTCATTTTTTCCCGTGCATCTTCTATAGGACTGCCCAGATAAGTTTTGTTTCCTTCTGTATCCTTTCCAACGCCACTTTGCCCGAGCACGATCGCGTTCTCACCTATAGTGAGCGTTTTATTTACACCAACCTGTCCCCATAATATCACCCCGTTCTTGATATTTACCACTCCTGCAATACCTACCTGTGCTGCAAAGAGGCAATTATGGCCGATAACTGTATCATGCCCTATATGGATCATATTGTCCACCTTGGTTCCCCGGCCTATAACTGTGTCATGACTTACGCCCCGATCGATCGTACAACCAGCACCGATCTCAACATCGTCCTCTATAAGGACCCGGCCACAACTTGGCATTTTTTTATACCAAACATCCCGGTCCTTTTTAGTGTTATAGTAAAATGCATCACTACCGATAACTGTTCCTGCCTGTATCACTACATTATTACCAATAATCGTTTCATCAAGAATTGTAACCTGTGGGTGGATCAGACAATTCTTTCCAATCACAACATTATGTCCTATGAATGCCGATGGAAAAATATTTGTCCCTTCACCGATCGATGCACTGTCACTTACCATTTTTGTTGCGGGAATAAATGGCCTGAAGTGCTCGACAATTTTGCAATAAGCTTCGAATGGATTTTGTACGATCAATAAAGCCTTCCCTTCCGGCACAGTTGTTTCTTTATTGATAATGATAAAGGATGCAGCACTGTTTATACACTTCTCATAATATTTTGGATGATCTACAAATACAAGATCACCCGGTTCAACTTTGTGGATCTCGTTAATGCCGGTGGCGTTACCTTTTTCATTACCAATGATGTTTGCGTTGATCAGATCTGCTATCCATTGTACGGAAACCGGGGAGGGAAACTGCATGTTTTCTAAATTTTCACAAAGGTACTATCGTTTGTTTTAGTTTATTATTGGTCGCAATCGTTGTTTATATCATCAGATCCGGAAATTTCTATAACATTTTTAAAACCCATTTCAACCACGGATCGGTCAGCTTTTAATGTTTTATTGACGCAGAATTATTATTTATTTTTTTCTCATCTCATTCAATTGCTTTGAGCTAAACTATAGTGATATCAATAGTTTCAGCGTAATTAGAATTTTTTATTTTTGATGATGAACAAAAAATACTTACATAGATATTGATCCCATTGCTGTTATTGCCGGCTCCTTATCCACAAGCCACTTTAAAATGTTAATAAAATAATTGAAAAAATTTTTCGTGAAAGCAAAAATTATTTTTAATATTGTGTATGGGATTGTGTCCCTGTACTTACTAACCCATCCATATATTAAAAGCCCGGTCAAAAAACTTCCGGGTTTTTTATTTATATCTACTCGAAGCGTGTCGTTTTTTTTCTTCCTTTAAACATTGAATACAAGAAAAAATACAATTTTAAAAACCACGTTGCTTGCATTTATTCTATCCCTTTTCCAAAACAATAAACAAGTATCTTGCATGAAATAAAATGGCCGTATGTTAAAATCAATGACAGGATTTGGAAGGGCAGAGCAAACAGTAGCAGATAAAACTTTTTTGGTGGAAGTAAAAGCGCTGAACGGAAAACAATTTGAATTGCAATTAAAATTACCGCCATTATTAAGGCCTTATGAATTTGATATCCGGAACCTGTTACAGGAACATTTGATCCGCGGCACTGTCGATTGTTATGTTAACATTAAACAGAATGGAACAACAAAACCTGTGACGATCAATACAGAATTGATCAAAGCTTATTACCACCAGCTTGAAACATTAGCAGGTGAGCTGAGTATTGATACCAATTCAGTATTGAGTGCTTTGCTTCGATTGCCAGAGGTAGTTAGTCCAACCAATGATGTTTTAAATGAAGGCGACTTTAAAGATTTTATGGTGGTTTTGGAAACTGCTTTAAAAGATCTGAACGATCACAGGATGGAGGAAGGTAATTCCCTTGAAAAAGACCTTTTAAAGCGCATTGAAAAAATAAAGGAGGAGGAAGAAAATATCCTGCAACTTGAGCCTAACAGGAGAAAAAGGATCAAGGATGAGATCCACCAATTGTTAAATGAACATGTTGGCAAGGAGAATATAGACAACAACAGGATGGAACAGGAGCTTATATATTATATGGAAAAGATCGACATCCATGAAGAACAGATCCGGTTACGGCAGCACTGCGAATATTTTAGTGAGATCATGAATGGGCCTGAGAACGGCAAGGGAAAAAAACTGTCATTTGTGTTGCAGGAAATTGGCAGGGAGATCAATACAACAGGAAGTA
>JBDSDG010000123.1:0-5466 GCA_039920685.1 Ferruginibacter sp. | reverse complement strand
TTTACAGGCCTTCCGGAAATTTTTCTAATAACGACGTCATCTCCACCCATTCCAAAAACATTATTGGAGGATGTTTGAAGAAATACTTTTCCCCGTAAAACGTTTTCCGGATCAGTTTTCCCTCGCCATAAAATGATACGCATCAAAACATGGCTTCCACTATTTTCTATAAATCCGGTACCATAGAAATACCAGAACTTTCTTTCGGTATCATAGTTTCCTTCAAAATTTGCTTTACAATATGATCGACGGTCATATATTTCATAATCATAGCTATAACCACATAATTCATTGCCTTGCTGCTCAATGTTGAACTGCATGAATTCTTCATTACGGTAGGTTTGCCAGCAACCTGTAATATTTTGAGCATTCATGAATTTACAGGCAAATAAAAAAATAAGTGTAAGGCTATATTTTAAAGGGACGTCCATGTTATTAAATTTACAATTATTTTTATCCTTTGTTGGTGGTTGTTACAGATGTGGCAATACTTTATGATATTTGGAAATATCTTGTGAACTGGTGAGATTAGATTCCTGGATACTTGGCTTAGATATTGCGGATATTTGCCTTTCCAATAAACAAGTTCTTATGAGAAAAAACGCTACTGCCTTCCTTTTCCTTTTATTATTTACATTCACCGCATCTTTTTCCCAGCAAACAAAGAGATCGGCCCTTTATGACCTGGTAATTGAAAAACGAAGGTTGAACAGATCGAATGAACAAGTTTCCGTATTTACACCAACAATTACTCCACCATCTGCACAAATCAATGAAAGCTTGTCCCGGAAAAATATTTTTATGCTTGACCGCAAAGCAAGCACCCGGTTATTCAATATTAAACCGGCTTCCATCACATTTTTATTTCCGGTAAATAATATTGACAACCTAAAACTTGAATTGGTGCGCCAGGAAATCAACTCTACCATGGATTTTGCCCTTGGTGCTTTCGAAGCAAATGGCATCATGAAAACTATGGGGAGTGAACAGGGACTGCATTACAGGGGATATATAAATGGAGATCCATCATCAGTTGCCTGTATCAGTATTTTTAGGAATGGGGATGTGATGGGAATATTCTGTAATAACACAGGAAATTATAACATCGGAAAGACTTCAACTGCGGACGATCAATATTTATTATATAACAGCAATGATCTTAAAGCACCGCTTATTTTCAACTGTGCGACCACTGACTCCATGTTTAAAGGTTTGGAGGAAAAAATAGGTCCGCCAGTTTTAAGGCCTTCGGTTATCCCCCCTGCTCTTCTGTGCAAAAAAGTACGAATATTCTGGGAGGCTGATTATAAATTATACAATAATAATTTCGGCGGTAACTTTACAAATACTGCAAATTACCTCACAGGTTTGTTCAACGAGGTTTCCACGATGTACCAGAATGAAGGGATCTTGATAGAGCTAACGGATACGTATATTTGGACCACCCCTGACCCTTATAATACTGCTACCTCATCTAATGGCCTCACTGATTTCAAAGCGAGGTGGAACGGATTGGGAAATAATTTTAAAGCTGACCTTGCGGTGTTGATCGATGGCTCTCCAACCAATAACGGTGGGATCGCATACCTGCTTACAAATAATTTATGTAACCGGTCCTTTGCTTACGGATATGCAGACATTTACGGCTCCTATAATTCAGTACCGGTGTATTCCTGGGATGTAGAGGTTGTAACACATGAAATGGGCCATATGATGGGATCGCATCACACACATTGGTGTGGATGGAATACGGGAGTCGGAGGTACTTGTGGTGCCATTGACAATTGTGCAACTACTGAATCCGGTGGATCCTGCACCAGTTGTACTGCCACTACGAATACGAATCCTACTCCACCTGCAGGGTTCAATGGAACTGTTATGAGTTATTGCCATTTACGTTCCGGTATAGAGATCAATCTTTCAAATGGATTTGGCCCATTGCCACAGAATGCTATCAGAAATACAATCAGCATTGCAAGCTGTGCCATACGCGACAATAAATGGACAGGTGCTGTAAGCACTGCCTGGGAAGACCCGGCTAACTGGGGTTGTGGTTTAATTCCCGATGAAACAACTGATGTTACTGTGTCGTCTGGCCTTATACGTTACCCCGAGATAAATAGTGGGGCTGTTTGCCGAAGGCTTATCCAGGATCCGGTTTCAAGTGTATCAGTGAGGGATGGTTTTACACTCATGATAGCGGGTTTACCTGCAAATCCATGATCTGAATAACAGTATTAATGTAGCATTTACTAACTAATATCCAGCATCTAGTATCGGTTATCCGGTATCCGATCTACTCACCTAATATCCTCCCGCTTTGCTTTCCACCCTCACCCTGTACCTGATCGCAGGCTTGTAATCAAATGATAGTTCAAGGTAGTAAAGGGAATTGTCTGTTACAACGTAAAAAAATGAATAAGTGTTGCCGTTCTTTTTAAATGGGATATAAACTTGTTTTTTTTCGGCCCATGAATCACGAACAACTTTGCTTTTCTTTTTCGAAACCTGTACGGTTGTCCATAAGGAAGGATTTCTAAATATGTTCGAATTGATCTGTAATTTTCTGATGTCTTTTATATAATCAAATTTAAAATAAATTGTATCCCCTTTTTTTACTTTAAGCACTCCGGTTGTAGGAACATATTCTGTTAGATTCTCCAAAATCTCTACAGAAAAATAGTATGGCTTATTAAAAAACTGTTCTTTTGAAAGATTAGGCTTAACTACCCATTTATTTGTTTGAGGGAAATGATTTCTTGAAAATCTTTCAAATGAGGATAGCCAATAATAATTTTTATAATCCCTGACAAACCTTTGTAACATTCCACTTTCTTCATCTTCAATGCAGGTACCCGCTGCCCATGTTGCATCCAGGTAGTACCATGAAGTATCAATGATCACGGCATTCCATGAATGGTTGATCGGCATATTATTTCCCACCTGGTAAGGTTTTGTCTTGGCATATCCGGGTATCACTTCTGCCTGGATATAATTAAGTCCACACAGTCGCTTGAATAATTTTGAATAACCATCTGCTATAGCTCTCCTGTTCCTCAATATCCGCTGTAAGTAATCATTTTCCCACTTTAATTGTATGGTAAGGCATTCATCATCATCATCACACTCCGGGCGGACAAGCTCATTTCCTTTGTTCACAAACCGGTAATCAAAAGAAATATTATTTGTTATCCATTTAAATATTGCTCTTACCTTATAAACATCAGCTCCTGGATAACTTCCAA
This sequence comes from Ferruginibacter sp., assembly GCA_039920685.1. GTDB lineage: Bacteria > Bacteroidota > Bacteroidia > Chitinophagales > Chitinophagaceae > Ferruginibacter. Next base: position 2,221 of record JBDSDG010000123.1, on the reverse strand, counting down.
GATCCCGTGCCAGTTTGATAATATCATTTTGATATTTAACGGTAACAACAAAATTGTCAACATCAGCAAAATTTAAGGAATCAAAAGGGGTTTGCCCCGCAACGGCATGTTGAAGTGAAATATAAAATAACAGTTGGATAATAACCCTGGTCAACTCATGATGTGATAAAAGTTTTCACTATATAAATATAACAATTAACAAGCGGTGTAGTTGATAAATCAGGAGGTGATGGCATGATATTCAAAAAATTAACTATAAAATTTAATCAAAATGAAAAAATAAAAAGATTTCAAACAACAAGAAAATAATGTTGGGCTAAATAACAGTGAACCTATAAGGCCAATCACAGATAAGGACGGGAACTTCAGTACGGACATACCTGCTTCAACGGAAGCTATAAACCCGGTGCCAGCAGAGGTTTGGCAAAGGAAGGGGCAATAACCTCATATGAAGTCCGCGATGAAAATGCTTTTTAATCACAGTGTATTAAAAAGGTTTGTATTTAAATATAATATTATAGGGTGAGAAGGTGCCGATTCTCCCCAAGTGGCATGTTTTTGGCAGGCGAAACCTTATCGTTCATTTAAAATAAACTTCATATGAAAAAGATCATTTTTGGAATTATGGTATTGTTCTTTGCAGCTACTGCAACTGCCCAGGACCAACCTGCTGCAAGTGCTACACCCGCTACCGCAGAAAATGCAACTATGCAGGGGAAGTATTTTTATTACCCATCAACAAACACTTATTACAATGAGGCTTCATCTGAGTATATTTATTATGATGAGCCTTCCGCAACATGGCTAACGGTAAAAAAACTTCCTATGACAATTGTAGTAGAACCTACCGCAACTAAATATCCTGTTACATATACAGATAATGATGTTTGGAAAGAAAATGAAGCGCATAAGACAAAATATAAAGTGAAGAATGACGGAACGAAAGAAAAAACCAAGGAAAAAACCAATGACGGAATGAAAGAAAAAACCAAGGAAAAAACCAATGACGGAACGAAAGAAAAAACCAAGGAAAAAATTAAAGACTAATATGATTTGTTAAGAAAAACCGGGGCCCAGGTCCCGGTTTTTTTATGTATTAACTGTTTACGTTAATTGTGTATTATTGCAAGTGACCCCAGACCATCTGAAAAGCTCGCTGATAAGAATGAAAGTTCTTGACGGTTACCCTTCTGCATCGGGGATCTGTTTCTATAAGGAGCATCTCTATATCATTGGTGACGATGCTTTTTACCTTCTAATTACAGACCTGGAATTTAACGCGGTAGACAGAATAAACCTTTTTCCTGCGAGAGGCGGGCGCATCCACAAATCTATCAAGTCAGATATAGAATCCATCACAATAATCTCACTTGACTAGGAAGATAAGATATTGCTTACAGGATCTGGCTCATTAAGTCCATACAGGAATATTTGCCTGATCATTGATCCTGTTTCAAAAGATATTATCCAATATAACCTAGACGATTTTTATAAAAGATTAAATGCACTGAATATTGAAATAAATATTGAAGGAGCAGCAACTGTTCCAATGGACATTGTATTTGGAAACAGGGGTAATAACAATTTTCCATTCAATCATTTAATATTTACGAGCAACCGTTTCTGGTCGGATCAACATACAGTCTCTCTTAACGTGGCCGCTATTGATATCCCCCAACAAATTAATTTTAGCGGAATTTCAGGATTGGATTATTCATGGAAGTCAGACACTTTATTGATGACGGTATCCACTGAGGACACGAATAATAGCTTTGCTGACGGTACTATAGGTCAAAGTTTCATCGCGGTAATTAAAAATATTTCATTTGACTCAAATTTCATTAAACCTGCTATCCAAAAGATCGATCTTGAGGTACTGGATCAGAAGTTTAAAGGTCATAAAATAGAATCCATAGCCATTGTTTCCGAAAATGATCAGGTATGGGAAATCGTTCTGGCTTCTGATGATGACATGGGAGGTAGTGTGTTATTCAAATTGCAATTGATCAAATAGCAGCTAAGGCAATGCTGATCTTTCGATTTTCTTTTGGAGAGCTATTCGCACTTAGATCCTGTTTTGCTGCAAACAATTAAGTAAACCAATTTAAGCCGCTTATCTAAGTGGCTTATTGCTTCATTACATAAACATGTTTCGATTTGTCATTTATTAACCAGTCGTTGTTATTTCCATATTTCAATCACAATATGGATTCAGCGTAGA